>NZ_VOYN01000082.1:0-8840 GCF_013420275.1 Acinetobacter sp. YH01020 | reverse complement strand
GCCAAGCAGACGTGCACAGAAAACAGCAATTCAAGAACGAAATCTAAATCCTGTGCTTGACTCTTGTAGTTAAAAACAGGACATTTTAAATGGTTTATCGCATAGACATTTTAATTGGTGAATAACAGAAAAGACCTAGGCACTGGTCTAGGTCTTAAATTTTAAAAAATACATAAAAATTAATATAATAGTCTCAACATTTGCCTATTGTGACTTGTTTTAACTCTAATGAATCATCAAATTCAAAATGTAAATAGTTATCAAATATTCTGTATTTAAGCCAACTGTCACCTTCTCTTTCGGGGGGGCCAAATAGATTGGCTACAGATTGCTTCGTACTTTTATGATTAATACCTATAATCAGATCTTCTAAAAACGGGTATAAGTAATATTCTTCATTCTCTTTGACTTAGATAAAAATGGTATCTAGTATTTGATGTTCATTAAACCTGAACGTAACCCCTCTCTTAAAAATTGCCAATAGAATAGCTTTTCTCCACCGAAATTAGTCTCTAATGAGTCAAACTCACTTGCAACAAGAATAACTGCTTTCAAAATATCTGAACTTGACTCTTTAGTTCCAAGACAGGATACAAAAATCTCTACATCACCTGAAAAATTCACTTATTACATACCAATCAAAATCTTCTTTATTCTTTGGTTTTATCATATTTAAAGTGAAATCTCTGATTCAAAATTAAAATTTTCAAAAGCTGCATCTATTACGAAATGAAGAAGCCTAGACCTAAGATCTAGGCTTTAAATTAAAGCGCACAAGTTAGATATGACTCTTTGACTATTTATTTATGAGATTTTGCGTTCATAATCATAAGAATATGCATCTATCCAACATTCATCCCATATTCACGCTTTTAAGATCATAAAAAAGTACTTTTGCAGCGTTCACATGCATTCTCTGCTGAATTTAGTGCGCATTAAACCCAATCATCAACATATATTTTTTCAAATCAATCAAAGACAAAACTAAATATTTTCAATATGATAAAAAATGCGTCAATTAAAGTTGAAGAATATGAATAGCAAGACAACAAGACAGATACTCGTCACAGGCGCGACAGGCTATATTGCCAGTTGGGTCATTAAAAACTTACTTGAATTAGGTCATACAGTGCATGCCACAGTTCGAGATCTGAATAAAACATCAGGATTTGCACATCTCGAAAAAATTGCAGCTAAAACAACTGGCGCTTTAAAACTGTTTCAAGCCAATTTATTGGATGAGGGTGCATTTGATTCAGCCATGCAAGGTTGTGACATTGTGATCCATATGGCATCCCCTTTTGTTGTGACCAACTATAAAGACGCAATAAAAGACATTATTGAGCCGGCTATTTTAGGCACTGAAAATGTACTCAACAGTGTCAATAAAACAGAATCTGTACAACGTGTTGTCGTGACTTCAAGCATCGCATCAACCTATGGTGATGCCATTGATATTCTACAGACCGAGCATAATGAATTTGATGAATCGCATTGGAACACTTCTAGCTCTGAGACGCATCAGCCTTATCCGTATTCAAAAGTTATGGCAGAGCGAAAAGCATGGGATATGCAAAAAGCACAAAACCGTTGGGATCTGGTCTGTGTTAATCCAGCACTGGTCATGGGGCCATCTTTAACAGCGTCAACACAGTCAGGAAGCGTTGAAGTGCTACAACAGTTTGCCAATGGCATGACTTTGGCCGGTGTTCCACCAATGTGGAATGGTATCGTCGATGTTCGCGATGTTGCCGATGCGCACGTACAAGCAGCTCTCAATCCCGCAGCAAGCGGACGTTATATTATTAGTGGTGGTACGTTAAGTTTATTAGAAATGGGGAAAATATTACGCTCGCATTTTGGTAATAAATTTCCATTTCCGCGCAATACCTTACCGAAGTTTGCCTTTAAAGCCTTTGGCCCTCTTGCAGGTTTCCCGCGAAAGTTTGTTGAACTCAATATGGGTTACCCAATTTACTTTAATGCAGATAAGAGCAAGAAAGAATTAGGGATCGAATACCGTGATATTCAAAACAGTGTGGTTGAGCATTTCCAACAACTCCTAGATGACGGTGTGGTGAAGCAATATATTCCGTGAATCACTCATCAACAAAAAAGCCACCTTAAATAGGTGGCTTTTTATATTAAAAAACTAATCTAACTTAGAAATCAAAAGTCACACCAACTTTATAAGTACGTGGACCACCCACTAAGGCATAACCTGAGTTAAATATACCTTCCCAATATTTTTCATCAGTCACGTTATCAATATTAGCTAAGAACGTTGTGTTCACACCACCTAATTGAGTTTTATAGCGCGCACCAAGATCTAAAATTGTGTAGTCTGGCAGTTTAAGTGTATTAGTTTCATTTAAGTACTGTTCACTCACGTAGTTTGCACGTGCATTGACATTCAAACCATCCACATACGGCACTGCATAATCCAAGCCGAGTGTAGCAGTAAAGTCAGGAATACCATACACCGTATTACCTTGATTGGTTACGCCACTTTTCACCGCTGCTTTGGTATATTCAGCATCAATATACGCCAAACTACCCATCAGATTTAGTCCTGTATAAATCTCTCCAGAAAATGCCCATTCGACGCCACGTGAACGTGTTTCTGCATCATCTGTTGTGATTTGATTAACACTACTGCCGGTAATTCCATCAGAATAATCAGAAGACATCGTCGATGGTTTTTCAATTTGATACAGTGCAAATGTATTTAACCAACTACCTGTTTGATATTTAGCCCCCAATTCATATTGTTTGGTTTGGAATGGCGCAAAGGTGACATTATTGTTGGCATCTGCAACGTTATTCACCGTTACACCTTCAGAAAGACCTTCAACATAGTTTACATAAATAGAAATATTCTCACCAAATGGTTTAACCACAACACCTAAGCTTGGGGAAATTTTATCATCTTGATAGCCTGTATTTTTCTGTAAATTCTTGGTATCGATATCTTGATAACGTGCACCAACAATAAATTGCAACTTATCATCTAACATTGAAATCTGATCAGATACCGTATAGCTAGTATATTTATTATCTAAATTCGGTTTAACCACTGGGTACGCAGAAGGCATCCCTACAGTCGTGTTAGGATCGTACAAATTAGTTGAATTAATTTTCTCTTGTGTTGCCGCAACATGCTGATCTGTTTCTTTGGTCAAATAATCAGCTCTAACATTTACAGCATGATTTACAGCACCCGTATTAAACTTATATTGAATACCTGTATTTGCTGATGTAATCGACTCTGATGACCCCGTACGATAGTACTGAGATGTAGCATGACCATCTGCTTGGCCGACGACAAGACGCGTACCAAAAATATGGCCACTATAGGCCTTTTCAATATGTCCTACACCTGCATAAACATTTAAGTCAGGTGTAAATGCATATTCACCACTTAAGCCTACAAACTCACTATCAGTATGGCCTTCCAAATTTTTAAAATAATTGGTATCGCCTTTAGGTGCAGCAAGCACGCCATTATAGGTATGGCCATGAGCATCTTTGACACCAAATGCCACCATCGCAGGCGAACCACCATTACGGTCATCACGTACAGCATACGCATCAAAATTCAGTTTCAATTTATCGGTTGTATAGTCTGCAGCAATTGCACCTGATGTATGTTTATCTTCCATGCCTTCAATAATGTGCTCACCTTGACCATAAGCCCCATTCACACGTAAGCCAAACTCTTTTTCAACACCAAAACGACGTGAAACATCAAAGCCTGATTGATAAAAGCCACCATCTTCCATTGACGCTGAAACTTGGGTCTTCTGCTGATCTGCACGCTTAGTTTTGGCAATGACAACACCACCCACTCCACCTGCTGGTGACATCCCAGCAACTAAAGCATTTGGGCCTTTCAATACAGTAACCGAATCTAAAAATTCAGTTGGTACACGCCCATAAGGTGCCATACCATAGATACCATTTAGTGCAATATCATCATGATTGACATCAAAGCCACGAATATTAAAGTTTTCGTTTAAATGGCCTTGGTTTGTTGTGATACGAACACTCGCATCATTTCTCAGCACTTCACCCACGGTGGTCGCTTGCTGTTCTTCAATTAACTTTTCACTATATGCAGCAACGCTAAATGGCGTATCAACAATTTTTTTACTTCCCAAAGCACCAAGGTCTGTCTGCGCCTTCAATTTTCCATTTGCAAGCTGCTTTTCTGCAGGTACCTCAACTTCAATTGTTTCAAGCACGGTTCGCTCTGCTGCATTTACTACTGCAGATGTGCCCACCCCTAAGATCGCGATTGAAATCGCACGGACTAAATGAGTTTTTGGAAAATTGATCATCGTTGAACGCTTAATTTATTTGAATAAGAATCATTATTATATTTAGAATAATTCTCAACTTAATCATGAATCCCGATAATTATATTTTTTTAATGAAAAATATAAATATTCATTTTTTATAAATTGTAGATAAAATAAATGTAAATATTTGTTTTTAATTAATATTATAAAAAATTAAATCAAAAACTGTGTATGTTCAATTAAAGCTCTAAGGCAAATAAGTGATTAATTAATATACAAATAGTTTGAATTTTTACATGGTTAATTGCCACATGAATAGATAAATCCTTTTACATCCAACGATTATTTAAAAGTAAATAACGCTTTTGCGTTAGTGCCTTTTAGCCAAATTTAAATCTCCTTTTTTAAATTTTTAACAAAAAAAGCGACTCAAAAGAGCCGCTTTTTTTCTAACCGAAGTTAAACTCAAATTATTGAGCTTGACCAGGTTGAGCCACTACAGTACGGCTACCAGAAATCGTAGCGAATACGCGACGGTTCATAGCACGGCCTTCTTTAGTGTTGTTGTCAGCGATCGGTTGATCCCACGCGAAACCTTGAGTAGATAAACGAGCTGGGTCAACGTTGTATTCGTTAACAAGTGAAGATTTAACAGAGTTAGCACGAGCTAGTGATAAACGTTCGTTTAGAGCACGTGGACCAGTATTATCTGTGTGACCTTCGATGTTAGCTGTAGCATTAGGGTATTCGCCTAATTTTTCAGCTACTTTAGCGATTTCAGGTTTGTATTGATCTTTGATGTTTGATTTGTTTGTATCAAAGAACACACGAAGTTCCATGTTAAGATCTTCAGTCAACTCTTGAGGAGCTGGAGCAACTGGAGCAACTGGAGTTACAGGAGCAACTTCAACTACAGGAGCAGCAGGTTTCAAGTGACCGCCAAGAACTACGTTAAGACCAGCTAAAGCTGTGTAGTTCCAGAAATCTTCATCGATGTTGTAAGTAGCACGAGCTTCAGTACGTAGAGATAAAGCATCGTTTAAGCGCCAGAAAGCACCTAGACCAGCATTACCCAAAGTACCTTCTTCAGTAGTACCACGGTCAGCACCTAAACCACGAGCAGCAGCTTCGTCAAATTTGTATTTGTAGTGACCAGCACCTAACAATACATATGGCTTAACTTTGCTGTCATAGTTTTTAGTGATCAAATCAGAAGTAGCATAGAAGTTACCGTTGATTTGAGTTTGTTTGTACTCACCCCAATCAGTATCCACATCGCCTTTAACTTGGTTGTATTCAGCTTCGAAACCTAACCATGGAGTTAATTCAACACCAAGTGCTGCACCAACAAACAAGTCGTCTTGTAGCTCTGGACCTTCAGTAAGGTTGCCACGGCTGTTGTTGTGTTCAGAATCTTGGAAAGTGTAACCAAGCATTAATGGAGTAACAGTTACGCCTGCGTTTGCAGCTGCTAAAGGAGCAGCTACGAGCATTGCTAATGCAATACGACTCATTTTCATGGATTTATCCTCCAGAGATAACAATTGTTGTTAAAGCTCAAGCCGAAAAATTGGCTATCCTGAGATAGGCTTTCTTATACCCCAGTTTTTTTTTTAAGCTATTCACACTGAATCATACAAACACTTTTTTCTTTTTCCAAGTGCTTGATTAATCTAATCAAGTAAATTATTGACAAAATTACTTACAATTTCCGTTGTAATTCGGTAAATTTTTACTCAATTTTGAGCAGTGAATCGCCTATTGTCACTTGCTATTTTCATTTTAACAGCTTTATCTAAAATTGAGTAATAAAATTCTATACTCAAAATTAATATCGCCATTAAAAACACATATAACATTAGACATATAAAAATAATATTAAATTTTGGATTAAATCAATGCTTTACAATAAAGAAACCGGCTTTACGTTATTTGAACTTTTGGTCTCAATTGCGATTATGGTCATTATCGTGACGATAGCTTTACCACATTTCAACAATTTAATGGCGCAGCAAGAAGCGAATAACATCAAATTGACTATTCAGAATCACAATGCATTCGCACGGGCTCAGGCCACTATTTATCATTCCAATATTGTGATTTGTCCTAGTCTTAACTTTAAACTTTGCCAACCTAACAACTGGAACAGTGGTCTGATCATATTTATTGACAGTAATAAAAACCGTCAAGTCGACGCAAATGAAAAAATATTGCTGCAAGATAAACTCAATTTAAAATATGGCGATCTGTCTTGGCGTGGGACTCTACACATTCCAAGTCTCACCTTTCAGGCTAGCTCCGGTTTACCCAATGGTTCAAATGGTAGTTTCTACTACTGTTCGAAATCAACGCTTCAACCGATCCGAGCAGTCTTAAGTCGAATGGGACATATCCGATTTGAAAACCCAACCAGTTGCTAATTTGAGAACCGGTGAGTCCAAAGCAGCCTTTTAAATTTGCTTTATTCCTGTTCAATTTTACTTATACTGCTGACGTATTCAAAAATTAATGTATAAGAAAATGGAGACATGTAATGACTGATATCGTCATCGTGAATGGTGCCCGTACAGCAATGGGTGGTTTTCAAGGGAGTTTAGCCGCTGTCACTGCACCTGAATTAGGCGCAGTTACGATTAAAGCAGCCATCGAACGCGCGGGTTTACAACCGACAGATGTTGAAGAAGTCATTATGGGCTGTGTGCTTCCGGCTGGTCTGAAACAAGGTCCTGCCCGTCAAGCGATGCGTAAAGCTGGTCTTCCAGATTCAACTGGTGCCGTAACCATCAACAAGCTGTGTGGTTCAGGTATGAAGGCCGTGATGCAAGCGGCAGATATGATTAAGGCAGGTTCGGCTCAAGTCGTGGTTGCAGGTGGTATGGAGTCAATGACCAATGCGCCGTATGTATTGACCAAAGCACGAGCTGGCTACCGTATGGGCCATGGTGATGTTAAAGATCATATGTTCTTAGATGGCCTAGAAGATGCAGAAACGGGCCGACTCATGGGTTCTTTTGCGCAGGATATGGCAAATACCAAAGGCTATACACGTGAACAAATGGATGACTTCGCCATTCGCTCGCTTAAACGTGCGCAAACTGCAATTACTGAGGGTTATTTTGCTGACGAAATCGTACCTGTCACTGTTTCGAGTCGTAAAGGCGATGTGATTATCGATAAAGACGAACAGCCTTTTAACGCTAATATCGAAAAAATTCCAACGCTGCGCCCTGCTTTTGCTAAAGATGGAACGATTACCGCTGCCAATGCAAGTTCTATTTCTGATGGTGCGTCTGCTTTAGTTTTAACTTCAGCAGATCAAGCTTCAGCAAAAGGTTTAAATCCGCTCGCAAAAATTGTGGCTTATGCATCAAATTCTCAGCATCCGTCCGAGTTTACCATTGCACCTGTAGGCGCAATTCAAAAAGTTCTAGATAAATCGGGTTGGAATGTTGCTGATGTCGATTTATGGGAAATTAATGAAGCTTTTGCCATGGTCACGATGTGCCCTATTGATGAATTTAAATTAGATGCTGAAAAAGTAAATATCAATGGTGGTGCTTGTGCGCTTGGACATCCAGTTGGTTCTACAGGTTCACGCATTATATTAACGCTGATCCATGCATTAAAACGCACAGGTGGTAAACGCGGTATTGCAGCACTGTGTATTGGTGGCGGTGAAGCGACTGCTGTGGCGATTGAATTGCTTTAATGCTCTGTAGACTCCCTTCGCAAAGGGCGATTTAGAGGGAATATTCTTTAATCCTCCCCTAACCCCTCCTTTAATAAAGGAGGGAGACTGAAAAATCCCTCTGTAAGAGGGATTTTTTATGCTTACATTTTAGACATAAATTGTTCACATACAGCTCAGCCAAGGCTCTTAAAATAAATGTCGACATAATAAAAATGGATGACCACCATGCAGCTCAATCACTACTTGAATTTTCAAGGCAATACCGAGGCAGCCTTTAATTTTTATCGTTCTGTATTTGGTGGAGAGTTCCTCAATGTGATGCGTTATGGTGATATGCCTGCTGAGGAAGGCATTTCACTATCCGATGCAGATCAGCAAAAGATTATGCATATTTCCCTACCGATCAATGAATTTACCGTGCTGATGGCCTCAGATGTCAACGAACAATTCTGTGCGCAATCCAATCAACCCTTTACCTTAGGCAGTAATCACTATATTTCGATTAATTTAGAAAGCAGTGAACAAGCTGAAGCCAAACGATTGTTTGATGCATTGTCCAAAAGTGGCTCTATAGAAATGCCTCTCGAAAAGACCTTTTGGGGTGCACTCTATGGCGCATTTACCGATCAGTTCGGTATTAAATGGATGGTCAATTGCCAGCTTAAAAATGAATAATCACTCATTAAAAGTATTTCAATCAATAAAAAAGCCTCCGAATGGATAATGCCAGTCAGTTAAGCAAATTTTAGTAAAATGTAGTAAAAATGAGTGTATGTAAATACGCTCATTTTTTTATGTCTTTATCTGAACATTTAGAATCCACTCTTGAACATTCTCTCCCATCACTC
>NZ_VOYN01000081.1:0-9452 GCF_013420275.1 Acinetobacter sp. YH01020 | reverse complement strand
TATATAGAAATCGTCGTAAACGATTAAACCTGCGGTTTAATTTACTTGCTGGCATATACAATTTAGATTGGGTGAAAGATAAACAATTAAATTGATTGAAAAATGATTTATGAAGGAAGTCTATTATATAAGTAATAACAGTGAATTAGATAAAAAAATGGTATTAAGCTGCATCTTAAAGTTTTGATTAGAACTATGAAAAACTCATTTTCTAGATTAAATTGTTACAAAACAAGGGAGAACACAGCGTTTTCCCTTTTTTATTCCTAATGATCTTGGAAATAATGATTTGTACGACTGACCGTGCAGACAGGGAATCTAATCGATGCATGATGATAGCTTAGCCACACATAATTCAACTGCAAAACTGGGTGCAGGGCTATCTAATCGGCATATTACAATGATCAGTATCGGTGGTGTAATTGGTGCTGGACTGTTTGTTGGATCATCTGCTGCGATTGCAAAAGCTGGGCCTGCCGCTGTTCTTGCTTATATTATTACCAGTATATTGGTTTTTTTAGTCATGCGAATGTTGGGGGAGATGGCAGTAGCTCAACCTGACACAGGCTCATTTTCAACCTATGCGAGAAAAGCCATAGGGCCATGGGCTGGCTTTACTATCGGATGGTTATATTGGTGGTTTTGGGTTTTAGTTATTCCTATTGAAGCAATTGCCGGTGCAGAAATTTTGCATGCATGGTTTCCATCAATATCCAGTGCTGTATTTGCAACATTCTTCATTGTGCTTCTCAGTTTAGCCAACTTTTTTAGTACTCGAAGTTTTGGTGAGTTTGAATTTTGGTTTTCTCTGATAAAAGTCTTGGCTATTGTGATTTTTATCGCCATTGGACTCACCGCAATATTTGGATTTTGGCCCTTAGCACCTGACGTGAGTGGTGTAGAAAATCTGTTCAAAAATGATGGATTTATGCCAAATGGCCTGGGTGGTGTACTTTCAGCAATATTGATTTCAGCATTTTCATTCTTTGGTGTAGAAATACTATCGATCGCTGCAGCAGAATCAAAAGATCCTGAACAAAAAATTAAACGTGCAACCAATTTAGTATTGTATCGGGTCATCTTATTTTTTGTGGTTTCAATTTTTATAACGGTTGCACTGGTAGATTGGCGTTCACCGCAATTACAACAATTAGGCACCTTCCAATATGTCTTGGTCAGTTTAAATGTCCCTCAATCAAAATTGATTATTGATAGTGTGGTATTTATTGCAGTTGCAAGTTGTATGAATGCCGCACTTTATAGTTCATCAAGGATGCTATTTTCATTGGGGACACGTAAAGAAGCGCCTCAATGGGTCACATCTATTAATGCCTCTGGTGTACCTGCTATTGCTGTATTTGCATCGTCTGTAGTGGGCTTAATTTGCTGTGCAGTCAATTATTTATTTCCAGGCCAAGTATTTGGATTTTTACTGTCTACAACAGGTTCAATTGCCTTATTGGTTTATTTAGTGATTGCATTTTCACAGCTGAGATTGAGAACACAAATAGAAAAAAATGGAACTGAGGTTGCGTTTAAAATGTGGCTATTTCCATGGCTCACATGGGCAGTCATTTTGGTGATCTTAAGTGTGCTGATCTATATGTTTTTATCTCCAGCCTACAGTTATGAAACTTCATTATCTTTAGGGGTTACGACATTGGTGGTTCTCTGCGGCTTAGTTGTGACAAGAAAAGCTAAGTTGAAGAATGATTCCGAACTGAATTAAAAATAAAGGTTTCGCCGATAAAAATCGTAATCATGAACCAATGGATTGTCTTTAGCATGTGCCGTGTCAGGGGATTAAAGCGAATGCCTTACGTTATATCTCTATGGCAATCCATTTTTAAGACAAATTCAAAGATTCACTTGACCTTCGACCGACTCCAAGCTTTATAATCGTTAAAATTTTCTTGATTGATGCAATATGCGTTCTGCGACATGGATAACAGTCTTAGTTGGATTGTTCATGTTCCAAAGCCTTTGGAACGTGGCAGCCGCTTTCTGTGTGCATGAAGAGCAAACTCAAGTTGTTCAAAGCTATCATTTTGGTCATCATCAAAATATCTTATGCGTTAGCAATGAAACCTATCCACAGCATTCGTTGCATCAAGCATCTGATGAATCTAGTAGCAAACCAGTCAAAAATATCGCTAACGATCTACAACTCGGTGAAGATCATCAAGACCATTTGCCGTCTATGACGCATTTGATTGTGCAAAATCAACAATCGATTCTTTTTATTGCACATCAGAGCTTTGAATATTCGCCAAAATTTGTTTGGAAGAATCTTTATCAAGCCCCTGATTTATTACTGCAAACACCTCCTCCTGTTTATGCCCCGCTAATGGCGGGGTAGCCTAAAAAATTCCCGCCACTTTTTTTAATAAATGAGTGGGAAAAATCATGTCTTTATATTTTACGGCGTTTATACGTCTAGGCTTAGCTGTCGGTATTTCGACGGCCTTACAAAGTACGTTTGCGGAAAATGTCAGTAGTTTTGAATCTGCATTTGCCAAAGTACAAAACTACCAAGCCCAAACTGATATTTGGCAACAACAACAGCAAATCTCTGATTTTAATCTGCGTCAAAGCAAGCTCTGGCAAAACCCAAGTCTATCGATTGAACAAAATGGTTTTGGTAAAAATCAAGATCAAGAGCTCAGTATCGCAATCAGCCAGCCACTGGATGTATTCGGTCAGCGTAAAATCAATCAAGCACTCGCGAGTACCTCAGCACAGCAAATACAGTTGCAACAGCAAATTTGGAATGCGCAAAGTCAGCTGATTGTGAAGTATGCATGGTCACAGCTAGCCATCGCTCAAAATGAGCAATCGATTTACGCTACACAGCTCAAACTCAGTAAATCTAATTTGGACAGTGCACAAAAACGTTATCAAGCTGGCAGTATCGCTTTGGTAGATGTGGAGCGCGCTCAAATTGAAGCTTTGGAAATACAGCGTTTATACCAACAGGCAGTTTTAAAACAGCAAACTGTGGCGCGTCAGCTTTCTAATTTATGGGGTGAAACCACGTCGAAAATCGGACTGAATAACAGCTTTACGCCTTGGCCTGAACAGAGCCAAAGTTTAGTTGAACGTAATTTATCGGAAGGTTGGTTACAAAAATTGTATGCCTTGAATATTCAGCAGGCAAATCAGCAAATTAAACATTTAAAAGTACAGGCACGTCCAAACCCAAGCCTAAATATGGGCATGTCACGTACCAAGTCTCCAACAGATGCCAATGATACGGCCTTGGTACTTGGTGTGGATATTCCGCTGAATATTTTTAACCGCCAGCAATATGCCATCCCAATGGCGCAAAAACAGCAAATTTTATTAAATCATCAGCAACAGCGAGAGTTAAAACAGCAAGTTTTGGACATTGCCAACAGCATTCACCAGCTAAAGGGTCTGCGTACTCAGTTTGATGCCACAGGCAGTCAGATTGGTTTGGCTGAAAAGGTTCAAAACCGAACTTTGCAAGGTTTTCAGGCAGGGAAATTTGCCATTACAGACGTACAGCAAACCACAAAACAACTCCAAGACCTTCGACTTAGCCAAATGCAAATTTTGGCGCAGGCTTGGCAAAGCGCACTCAGTGCTGAAGCTTTAAGTATTGGCACCAGTTATGAAGAAATCAGCCGTTCAGATGCTTATAGCCAACTCAATAAAAAAGCCATTGAGGCATCCCAAAATCTCATCAACAGCGCATCAGCACAATAAGGCAGTTAATCACATGAAAATTAAACAAGATGGAAAAATTTCACAGCTTTTGATGATTGCAGTTTTGATTGGCTTAACGCTGATGCTGTGTACTGCTATTTGGTTAAGTACAAACAAATCCGATGCAGATAAAACTGAGAGTGAGGGAGAGCATAACGAGGCTAATGATAGTGATGCTGAAGCAGAACACGCAGAAGAAGGTGAACTTCAGCTTAGTGCTCAGCAAATGATAGAACAAGGAATTAAAATTGCGACTGCGGAAAATGGTCTGGTCGAAAATATTATTCAATTGCCGGGTAAATTGGCCGTCAATACAGATCAGCAGGCACATATTTCCCCAAATTTTAGCGGACATGTCGAGCAAGTCAGTGTGGCACTCGGTCAAACCGTACAAAAAGGGCAAACTCTAGCTGTGCTTTCTGTGCCTGAATTAATTGATCAGCAAGCTAATTTGCGTATGGCAGAAGCCAATTTAGATTTGTCTCGCCAAGATTATCAGCGTGAGCAAAAGCTATGGTCTCAAGGGATTTCTGCCAAACAGGACTTTCAGCGTGCTGAAAATGCCTATCGTCAGGCTCAAATTAGCGTACAGTCGACACAATCGCGCTTGCAAGCTTTGGGCGCGAATAGCGGTCAAAACGGACGATTTATCATTCGTGCGCCTATTGCAGGTGTAATCAGTCAAAAAGATATTGTTGTAGGTGAAAATGTGCAATTGGCAGATCAATTGTTCACCATTGAACAGCTAAAAGATTTGTGGCTAGAATTTAACTTAACTCATCAATATTCCGCACAATTACAAACGGGTCAAAACGTCTCTTTCAAAATCAATGGCTCAGATCAGCTCTATAGCGCAGAGGTACAAAGCCTGACGTCAAAGGCAGATGTGCAAACGGGACGCTTGGTGGTACGTGCCAAATTAAAACAACAATCTGCTGAGCTTCGCCCGAATGTGATGGTCAACGTGCTATTGGCTGATTCAGGTACTAAAAAAGCATTACGGGTGCAAAAGTCCGCCGTACAAAGCATAGAGAGTAAAGACAGTATTTTTATTGTTGAATCTGAGCTAAAAGGCCAAGTGCATTTAAAAGCACAAGCGCTAAAACTTGGACAAGCATCCAGTGATGGGCAATGGCTAGAAGTGATTTCGGGTCTTGAGGCAGGGCAAAAGTATATTTCCCAAGGCAGTTTTTTACTGAAATCTGAACTGGAAAAAGATGAGGCTGGCCATGAACACTAATTCAGAGAACACGAACATTAATTTGCCAAAGCCAGCAGGTCTATTCGAACGCATTATTCAGTTTTCAATTCAAAATGCAATTTGGGTGATGCTGTTTGTCTGCACATGGATTGCCGTCGGGATTTACAGTTATCAAAAACTGCCGATTGATGCAGTACCTGATATTACCAACACCCAAGTGCAAATTAATACGCAGGCCAATGGCTTTACAGCGTTAGAAGTTGAACAGCGGATTACTTATCCGATTGAAAATGCGATGGCAGGTATTCCAGATTTGGAGTTGACCCGTTCTATTTCCCGTTATGGCCTGTCACAAGTCACGATTGTCTTTAAAGACGGTACGGATATTTACTGGGCACGTCAGCAAATTAATCAGCGGGTACAGGAAGTTCAGTCGTCATTGCCAGCTCAGGTTTCTCCGACGATGTCGCCCGTTTCGACAGGTTTGGGCGAGATTTATCAATGGGTGCTGAAAGCAGAACCCAATGCAAAAAAAGCAGATGGTACGGCATATAGCGCGATGGATTTGCGTGAAATTCAGGACTGGATTGTGCGTCCGCAATTACAGCGTGTACAAGGTGTTGCCGAGGTCAACAGTATTGGTGGTTTTAATAAAACCTACGTGGTTTCACCTGATTTAAACCGCATGCAACAGCTGAACCTGTCATTAGAACAATTACAGCAAGCGCTTACAGAAAATAATGAAAACCGTGGTGCAGGATTTATTGAGGAAAATGGTCAGCAGTTAACAGTTCGAGTGCCGGGAACCTTAAACACCATTTCAGATATTGAAAACACCATGATTGACAGCCCAAATGGCAGTCCAATTCGGGTGGGTGATATTGCGCAAGTCTCCATTGGGCATGATTTGCGCACAGGTGGTGCAACCTATAACGGAGAAGAAACGGTTTTAGGTATTGCCATGATGGCTATGGGACAAAATAGCCGAACTGTCTCGAAAGCTGTAGATTCCAAAATTAAAGACATTCAAGCCAGCTTACCCAAAGGGGTAAAAATTGAAACAGTGTATGACCGTACCACATTGGTGGAGAAAGCGATTAAAACCGTTCAAAAGAACTTGGTTGAAGGCGCAATTCTAGTCATCATCATTTTATTTATCTTTTTAGGCAATATCCGTGCAGCACTCATTACGGCCTGTGTTATTCCGCTGTCAATGCTGTTTACCTTAACCGGCATGGCACAAAAGAATATCAGCGCGAATTTGATGAGCTTAGGTGCGCTGGATTTCGGGATTATTGTTGATGGTGCTGTGGTCATTGTTGAAAACTGTATCCGCCGCTTGGCGCATGCACAGCAAACATTAAAGCGTCCATTAACGCAAAATGAACGTTTTAAAGAAGTCTTTTTGGCTGCACGTCAGGCGCGCCGTCCGCTGATATTCGGTCAGTTAATTATTTTAGTGGTGTATTTGCCAATTTTTGCTTTAAGTGGTGTAGAAGCAAAAATGTTCCATCCGATGGCATTAACTGTGGTATTGGCACTTGTGGCGGCGATCATTCTGTCTATTACATTTGTACCTGCTGCTGTAGCGCTTTGGGTGAAAGGTGAAATTAAAGAAACAGAAAGCCGTTGGATGAATTGGCTGAAAAAGCAGTATCTTCAAATTTTAAATAAAGCCTTTCATTACAAGGCTGTAGTGATGACTTTTGCACTGTGTTTACTGCTCATTACTGGGCTTTTAAGCACCAAAATTGGCAGTGAGTTTGCACCACAGCTGAGTGAGGGTGATTTTGCAGTTCAGTTGATGCGCTCACCAAGCACAGGCCTAGAAGAATCATTAAAAATGCAGGAGAACGCTGAGAAATTGCTGCTGAAAAAATTTCCAGAGATTCAGGCTGTATTTGCTCGTACAGGTACAGCAGAAGTGGCAACCGATGTAATGCCTCCGAACATTTCCGATGGTTATATTATGCTCAAACCACGTAATGAATGGCCGAACCCTAAAGAAAGTGTGGATGAACTGCGTGGCCGTATGGTGGCTTATGTGGCTACGATTCCTGGCAATAACAGTGAGTTTTCCCAACCTATTGAACTGCGCTTTAATGAGCTGATCTCAGGTGTGCGTAGTGATGTGGGCGTTAAAATATTTGGCGATGATATGCAAGTGCTTAACACAGAAGCCACTAAAATTGCCAAAATTATGCAGCAAGTTGCGGGGAGTAGCGCCGTAAAAGTTGAACAAACCTCAGGTTTGCCTTTATTAAATATTGAAATAGATAAGGCTTTGGCTGCGCAATATGGTTTAAGCGTTAAATCTATACAGGATACTGTGGCAGCCAGTGTCGGTGGACAAAGTGTAGGGGAGATTTTAGAAGGCGATCGCCGTTTTGACTTTGTTATTCGTTTAAATGATCAAGACCGTAATGTAAGCACGATTTCACAACTACCGTTAAAGTTGCCAAATGGTGGCAGTATTGTACTCTCAAATGTTGCCACAGTGTCTAATGTAGATGGGATCAATCAAGTCAGCCGTGAAAATGGTAAACGCCGTATTGTAGTGACTGCCAATGTTGAAGGCCGTGATTTAGGTTCTTTTGTGGCGGATATGCAGACTCAGCTGAAACAATATGCATTACCAAGCGGTTATTGGATTGAATATGGCGGTCAATTTGAAAACCTTGCATCTGCCAAAGCAAGAATGCAAATTGTCATTCCTTTAGCACTACTGACCATCTTTATTTTATTAATGGCAGTATTTCATAATGTGAAAGAAAGTCTGCTGGTCTTTACTGGCGTACCCTTTGCCTTAACGGGCGGTGTATTGTTTCTTTGGTTAAGAGATATTCCGCTTTCGATGTCTGCAGGGATTGGATTTATTGCACTCTCAGGTGTTGCTGTGCTGAATGGCCTGGTCATGCTGACCTTCATTAAAGAACTGGGGGACAAGTATCCATTGCATGAAGCCGTATGGCAGGGCGCTGTACTTCGATTACGCCCAGTACTCATGACTGCCTGTGTTGCCTCTTTAGGTTTTGTACCAATGGCTTTGGCAACAGGTACAGGTGCGGAAGTGCAACGGCCTTTAGCCACGGTTGTGATCGGCGGTATTCTTTCTTCCACCTTGCTGACCTTGGTGCTATTGCCAGTGCTTTACCGCTGGCTTAATACAGCTCGATCTCAATAATCTAGACTAAGCAATTTTGATTAAAACGATATTGCATTAACCCATACGGTTCATTCATTAGACAGAATGGATCGTATGGACTTACGATTTATCAATATTTAAACACAGCTAAAATCAGCAAATCAGCATAAGCCGATACTCACCTGCATTTTCAACAGGTGCGCGGTGCACACAAGGCAAAACTGGCTGTGTAGGATGATCAACCGCCAAACGCCATAGATGACCATTGCCAAGATTTACAGGCACAGCATTGTCTTTGAGCTGATAATGTAAATCAAAAAAATATTCCGCTAAAAAGTCATCAAATTCTGAGACAGGACCATCGTATAAAGCTTTGAGTTGCTCTCGTATTTCAGGAATTAAGATTTTTTGTGTGACGTGATCATTTGGTACAATATCACTGGAAGCACCATAATATGTACATAAAAAGGTATCTGTAGCGATGGGTGATCGATCGACATGAAAAGAATATACATCGGTTGAGATGAAATCGAATTCATCATCGCGTTCATAACATTTGAGTAAATTCAGCGAGGGTGATGCACCAAATGCTGTTAATTGTTGCATGTCATTTAAAATGATTTCTCTAGCTAAATGACCTTGCGCTGAAAGCTTTAATTCCTTCAGATCATCTATGGAAATTTCGGTTATATTTTCAATCAGTTCGAGTTTTTCGACTATTTCTTTAAAGTCGCCTTGTAAGCTGCGTTGCCAACAGAGCGCATTCATTTGACCTTCAAAATGACGATGAATCAATTCAGAAAATGTAGTGACTACACCAATTTGATGATGCTGGGAAAAAGGATTGCTCATAATAGGGATCGAATTAAATCTGAGGCGAAAATACTGCGTGCAAGGAATAGCTAGAAGGATTCAGCAGTTTCATTTTATCTTAAAACACAAACTGCTATACAAGATTATTTGAGCATAGGCATTCATCGTTACGCTTTCTGTTTGGCTTTTTGGCGTAAGACATACAAATATAAGCTTTCTACTTTTTCACGTGCCCAAGGTGTAGTACGTAAGAATCGTAGTGATGATTTAACGCTTGGATCTATGCAAAAACATCTAATTTCAATTTTGCGACTTAAGCCTTCAAAACCACCGTAGTAATCCAATAATTCATCCAAGATGTCAGCAAGTTTTTTGCCGTGTAAAGGGTCATTGGAGGTGCTCATATTAGATCAATCATATTTTGGGAGACCATTATTATAGGGCCTGTTGACATTTGTTGATTAAAAAAATAGCGAGATAGTAAAATTAAATCGCCAAACCCAATTTTACACTCGCTATGCCTCGAACAATGCTAAATGATCAACACTGGTCCAAGTTACTTGC
>NZ_VOYN01000007.1:0-105377 GCF_013420275.1 Acinetobacter sp. YH01020 | reverse complement strand
GAATTGCCACAAGATACGATAAGCTAAAACGTAACTATCAAAGCGCTGTTGCTTTAGCTTGTATATTTATATGGTTGCCTCTTTAGCTCAATTTATCGGCTGTAAATGTCAACACACCCTAATCAAAGACTAGGTATTTTTATTTAGATTTGATTGTGCTTAAACATGGCCTTGGAAGCTTTAACTCAACTTCCGTGCGCGGGCGAGCAACATGCGCTGACCAATTTTTGGAATGCCTTCAGCATCAAAATACTGCGTTTCAAAACATTCAAACTGGGCATCTTCAAGCAACTTTTGCATATGACGATCCAAATGACAGCCATCCGCGACTTTCTTTTGAATGGGCGTGAGTAAATGCTGTAACTGCTTAATTTTCCGATTTTCATTGTGTTGTACATGCTCTATTAAATGAAATGTCCCTGTTGGTTTAAGGACACGGTAGATTTCTTCAAGCGCAGTTTCAATATCGGCAATGCTGCATAAGGTCCATGTACTCACGACATGATCTAGACTTTCATCTGCAAAGGGTAATTTTTCAGCACCAGCTAAAATATGCTGTACCTCAAAAGGTGCTGCATGTACACGTTCAGCAGCTAAATGAAAAATATCAGGATTGGGCTCAAGCGCAAAAACCGTATCGACATTTTGATAAAATGCTAAATTCAAACCTGTACCAAAGCCAATTTCGAGCACCTCACCAGACACGGCTAAAAGGAGTTCGCGTCGTTTATCCATCAGGCTTGGCACCTGCATGACTTGATTTAAAAGATGCAGAAAAATGTGTTGTTGATAAAATTTATAAATCATAGCGAGGATTTTTGTTGGCTTTTTTTAAAGTGTAATTCATGTCTTTTTAATTTTAAATCATGTGGTAGGGCGTGGATATGGGCCAATTGACTGAATAACAGCATTTTGTTACCAAGTTCATAAGGTTTATGCAGACTGTGTGCGTAATATAGAGTTACAACTAGTGAAAACGACATTCATCAGGCTCAACCTACGCGATTTTAAGCTCATGTTCAGGTTGGGGCATTATGAATAGATGAAGTCGGCTCAATTGCAGAATTAAAATTGAGTAATGTGAAGTATTACAGGGTAAAGAGGATAACGCGATGATCAAGCGAATTGCATTAAGTACTGTGCTTGCAGGCTTTTTATTGAATGTCGGTGTCCAAGCGTCTTCAGATTATAATATTGCCAAAGGCTTAGCACCTGTTGCCAAAGGCCAGTCAATTTCTACCTTGAAAGAATTTAAAGGTGATTTCCGAATTCTAGGTTCAAAAACCTATCAAACAGATGAACAAGCAAAATTTTCTCCGATCGATTATGCGGTCAGTTGGGGTTTATTTGCAGAGCCAGAAATAGCTCGTACGATTTCAGTCAATCAATATGACCGTTTCTTAAATTGGAAAATGGATCGCGTTCCTGTACCGCAAAAGCAAGCCATGATGATGGTGTCGAATATGCACATCATTCCTGCAAACCCGCAAATTGCGAAACAAATTACTCAAGTGAAACGTGGCGATCTTGTGCGTTTAAAAGGGGATTTGGTTGAGGTGAAAGACAAAGATTTGGTTTGGACTTCATCTTTGACCCCAACAGATACGGGTGATGGGGCTTGTGAGGTTTTTCGTGTAAGTTCGATTCAGTGGATTGAAAAAGTCAAAGGCTAAACTTCGATTGCATCGAGATCGTATTGAAATCGGTGTGCATTAGATTCAAGGTAAAATAATTTGATGATGAAAATGACGATAAAGAAACAGCTTATTTTGAGTCTAATGTTGGCGAGTGGTTTGGCGCTTGGTGGATGTACCAGTATGAGTTCAACTGTAGATGGGAAAACCCATGTATTTACTGAACAGCAAAGTTGTCCGACTTTGCTTGAGATGGATCGTGGACAGACTTTGGAAGTACTGTTAAACGAAAATCCAAGTACCGGATATGTATGGTCTTTGGCTGAGCAACCGAAACTTTTTAAAGTTGAAGAAGTGTTTCAATCAGCTCAACAACAACAACAAGCTGCTGCTGCAGATGCGACACCAGTGCTTGGTGCCGGTGGTCAAAAAACTTATCGTTTTACCGCAACGACTGCGGGTGAAGAATTACTACATTTGAAGCATGCACGAGCTTGGGAAAAAACCGCGATGGCTGAATGGACTTGCAGAGTTCGAGTATCTTGATTTGAACCAATGATGAAAAGATAAAAAAAGCCAGTATTTATACTGGCTTTTTTATTGCAGACGAACTGATTTAGAACGTCTATCTAGGCATTATTTCACGCTGAGCGCTTGACCGTCAAATTGAATACCTTCCCAACCATTTTGCATAAATTGGCGAATGTTTTGGTGGTCAGTTGCGTCTGGTGTCGCCAAAACAGCAGCATAATGTTCAGCAAAAAGACTTAATGTTTCAGCTTGGTTTAGACCATTCAATTGGGCAAAAGAAAATACTTTGGCACTGCCTTGGTTTTCAGTCGCTGCATTGGCTTGTTTGCCATTGGTAAAAGCAGTTGGTGTGTGGTTATAACGCGCTTCAATAAATGCAATCACATCTGAAAATTTCGCAGTCCCTGCTTGAAGTTGATCTAATAATTCCTGAGCCATAATGTCCTCTTTCAATAAAAAATACCGCAAAGTGTTGCAGACTATAGCAAGCTTTGGCCCAAACATTTAACACTATTTGCGTAAATTAAATGCGTGTATATTGAAGGGCGACCTTAGGCAGACTGTTGCCTAAATTGTAGATACCAATGATGTTGAAGTAGGACAACTATGAACTGGCTTTTGGTCGCATGTGGCGGCGCAATTGGGGCAACACTTCGCTATGCAGCAGGACTGTTATTGGCCAAGCCAACAGTACTTTTTCCTTGGGCAACATGGTGGGTGAATATTTTAGGTTGCTTTTGTGCAGGTGTGTTCTTTGCATTTAGCCAAAAATATCCCGTTCTACAAAATGAAGCACGCTTATTGCTTATGGTCGGGATCTTAGGTGGCTTTACCACCTTTTCCAGTTTCGGTTTAGAAACCTTTCAACTGCTTAGACAAGGGCAAAGTGGGCTAGCATTCAGTTATGCCATTTCTAGTGTGGTGATTGGTGTCATTGTATTGGGGCTGGGATTTTACCTATTTCAGTCGATTTTAAAAATAGATGTTTAAAACAACGTTTGAAAACCTCAAAATTTCAGACATAAAAAAGAAGCTCAGGCTGGAGGAGGGGAACCCTGAACTTCTTCAATGCTTTAATTTTAAAAGCAAAAACTTAATCGAAACTGAACTTATTGTGAGCGTTTGAAACGCGCAAAGCGTTTATTAAAGTTCGCAATACGTCCTTCGTTATTCACTTGACGTTGTTCACCTGTATAAAAAGGATGTGATGCACTTGAGATATCGAGCGTCACATATGGATAGGTCTTGCCTTCAAACTCTTTGGTTTGATTGGTGCTTAAGGTACTGCCAATGACAAAAAAGGCATTGGCATTGGTGTCATGAAAGAGCACTTCACGGTATTCGGGATGGATGTTGGCACGCATTCTTCTGTTCCTTAAATTTATTGATTAAAGAAATGTTATAACATAACAATTAAAAATGCAAATATTGCCCGAAATTCATCGGGCAATCATCAGCGCTTTACGCTCCCTTAAGCGCTAGGTGGGAGCAACTCATCAAAAAGATCATTGAGATTGTCATTCACTTTCAAATGAATCAAATTCCAATAATGCCCTGAAACAGTCCGGTTCACCATCAGGGTGTCTGGCGACGGTTTAAACACATCCCAGTATTTAAGAGATGGCTTAATTAATTCTACCCCGTCATGGTGCGCTGAATTTTCAGCAAAGTCGTATTGTGTGGTCAGCGGACGCATCAGTACTTCAAGCCATTGCTCATACAAGTCCACAGGGAATTTACCGAGTTCATTGAGGGAATGTAGGGCATCGAGTTGCTGTTCCATCAGTGGAATATCGTGCTTGCGTGCAGCATTAATCAATTGCTTAAAGTGCGACACGATTTCAGGAGACAGGGTTTTCACACCGCCGTAGTCATATACGATGACTGAACCATCTTCACGAAAGGCGAAGTTGCCCGGATGCGGGTCACAGTGGAAACGTTTAAGGAAGAAAATTTCACGGCCTATGGCACGGAATAAGCGCCTTCCCAAGGTATTTCGTGTTTCTTGTGACCATGTGCTGGCAGTTTCTATACTGTCGCCAAGCTCTAGACTTAGAGTCAAAATATGACGTGAAGAATAATCTTTATAGACCTGTGGAATGATGATTTTGTCATCCAGCGCACTATGAAAAGCACGGGCCACATCTAAGTTTTGTGCTTCAATTTCATAGTTTAGTTCATTATCCAAACTGTCCTGAATTTCACGAAACAGCTTGTCTTGTAACTTCCGATCAATTTTCAATACGCCCATCAGACGAAGTGCAAGCCGAACTTGTTTTAAGTCACTGTCACAGGCTTCTTCGACACCCGGATATTGGACTTTCACTACAACCTGCTGACCATTAGGTAACACGGCTTTATGCACCTGCCCAATGGATGCAGCGGCAAAAGGTTGTTCTTCAAAACTTTTAAAAATTTGCGCGAGGGGTTTGCCGAGTTCTTGTTCTACTTGAGCCTTAATTTCAGCAAAAGGCATGGCTGGCGCTTGGCGTTGTAATTTACTGATCGCTTTTGCGACTTCAGGTGGAAAAATGTCTTTGTACTGCGAGGCAATTTGTCCGACTTTCATCACCGCACCCTTCATTTCACCCAAAGTGTCTGCAATTTGCAGACCGATGTCCTGAAAAAGTTTACTGCGAGATGCATTTTTCTGTTCTTCATCGGCAGTGATATTGCGGATGGAATTGGAAACGGTTTTAGTAGCAATGCTTGCCGTCATACTGGCAAGTTTCATAAAGCGACGACCCGGTGTGCTAGCCGTTTTTGCCATGTGATGTTCCTCAAGATCATCATTTATTATCTAATACCGATCATAGGCGACAAAACACAAACTGCCTACTTTAAATTGTTAAGACTTTATTTCCATTGATAAAATGATGGGCAAAAATGTAAATACTGAAAATAATTCAGGCAAATTTAAGCCACGCGCTGAATGGTTTAAAATATCGCGTCGCTAGAAGAGAACTGAACGATGAAAGTGTATCGCTATTTAACCGGTAAAGATGATGTCAATTTCTGTGCCCGTGTGACCAAAGCTTTAAATGAAGGCTATGAATTGTATGGCTCACCGACTATGAGTTTTAATGGGACAGATGTGATCGTCGGGCAGGCGATCGTGAAAGACGTAGAAGTCGACAGCCAAGTGCCACAAGGTTTAAAAAAGGCCATCGATGCGCTTAATTAGTTGGCTTTGCTGCTTCGCTCGTTTCAGTTTTTTCCAGTTCTAAATGTGGAATGAGATATTTGCTGCATTGGTTATGGTGTAAATTTTCATTCAAGGTGATGAGGTTTTGCGTCACGATAAAATCCTGATCATCCGCAGAGGCAAACTTTTGATTGGCCTTGATGAAGTCCTGATAGGTATACGTCATACCAGATTGCTGACAACTTAATTTTAAACGTGCGGTATATGAGTCTGCTTGTTGTTCATGATAAAAGCGAAAGGCTGTCCAAAGTGCTTGATTGATGTAATCAAATTCGGGTTGTGATTGGACTTTGATGGGTGCGTGATATAAAGGAAATTCATGTCGGTTGATTGACTGTTCAGCCAGTAGTGACATGGAAAAGCCTAAGCTCAGACAGAGACTGATCGAGCGAAATACATAGGACATGTTTATTTTCCTCTTCTTCGTGCTTTTTTATTTATGGCATTGCTATGCAGGGTGCTAATTTGCATTAATCTTCTGCATAGCCTAGCCGCCTTTTTAAAGTAACTTTTTAGATGATTTTTTAGGGCTTATCCCGCATGTGCTAAACGTTTATTCATCATAAATAAACGTGTAAGTAGCAGTATACATGCGACAGTCAGGCCCACAATCAGGCCAATCCAAACGCCTGCAGCACCAGTCGTGGTAAAGCGTGCAAGATAGATCCCGACAGGGAAGGCAATGATCCAATACGCGATCATGGTGATCCACATCGGCCCTTTAGTGTCTTGCATGCCGCGTAAACACCCTGCGGCACTGACTTGCCATGCGTCCATCAACTGATAGGCAATCGCGAACAAGACCAAATACACGGCAAGCTGAGTCACATCATAGTCATTGGTATAGAGTGACACAATTTCATTACGTAAAAGCCAAAGCAGTAGCATGGTAATCAGGGCAAATACCGTCCCTGTCAACATACCGATTTTCTGGACTTTTCGCATAGCCAGCCAGTTCTTTTCCCCATAATAGGTACCAACCCGAATGGTCAGCGCAATCGCCAGTGACATGGGAATCATAAACAATTGCGAGGTAATCGAAATGGCGACTTGATGCGCTGCAATGGTAACTTCGCCTAAGGGACTCAACACAATAGCGGCTGTACTAAAAATACTGACTTCAAAGAAAATGGCTAAGCCAATCGGAAAGCCGAGTTTTAAAATACGTTTGATCCATTCACTGTTCATTTTTTCAAAAGCAGCGAAAGGTTGGGTTTTTTGATAGGCCGATCCTTTGAAAACGTACATCGCCAAAGCAAAGAACATTAACCATTGCAAAATCGCGGTGGCAAAACCACATCCTGCTGAACCCAGTTCAGGGACTGGGCCTAAACCATACATAAAAATAAAGTTCAGTGGAATTAACACCAATAAGGCCAGCAGACTCAGCACAGTGACTGGACGTGGATGCCCCAATGCTTCTGAGTAACCACGTAAAGCTGCGTACATGGTGACAGCAGGCATACCTAAACTAATGGCGTGTAAGAATAAGCTCGCCTTCGGAAGTAATACTTCAGGGACACCCAATAACGGTAAAAGCAGCGGCATAGCTTGTAAGACTAATGCGGCAATGATCCCTAAAAATAATGCGACCCACAAAGACTGACGGGCGATGGTGGCAATTTTTTCAGGCGTGCGAGCACCATTGGCTTCTGCCACTAATGGGGTGGTTGCAATCATAATGCCGCTGAACAGCAGCATGACCGGTATCCATAAACCGACCCCGACCGCAATGGCTGCAAGGTCATTGGCGGACATGTGTCCAGCCATGATGGTATCAATGAGACCAAATCCCGCTTGCGCAAACTGCGTGATCAATATCGGGATCATTAAATGAAACAGTTGTTTTAATTCATACTTGCTGCTTGTTACAGCCGTGACAGTAGACACAGAATGTACTCATTTCTTGTGAGGTGCTTAGGAATGAGGTCTTAGCGTTGGAAAGTGAGAAGCACACCAATAAAAATCACCACGCCACCCAATAAGCGTTGCCAGTTAATCGGGGTTTTTTCAGTGCCGAGCAAGCCAAAATGGTCAAATACCATCGACATTAAGATCTGTCCAAAAATAATCAGACCCGAAAGGGATAAAAAACCCAGTTTCGGCGCGGTATAAATACTGATACTGATGGCATAAACGCCCAGACATCCTCCCAGCCATAAATACCAAGGAATTTGAGCAAAGCTTGCAAAGTCCGGTTTTTCGGCCGATTGAAAAAACACCATAAAGGCGAGGACTATTGTACCAACCAAAAAAGAAAAAAGGGCAGCTTGCAGCGGTGAATATAAATATTCACGCAATTGGCTATTGATCGCTGTTTGAATGGTCATGGCGATGCCAATACCCATCGCGAGCGGCAGTAAGTACAATAAATGGCTGCTTATTTTCATCTTGTTATCAGCAAATTCTTTTTTAATATGATTAGTCTACTGTATTCAATCAGAGTTTTCACAAGCACTCTGATGCAGTCATGTTAAAATACGCAGCATTCTTCAACGCATTTTGAGCAATCTCCTTGGCTGAATTAAATCCTGCACTCGTTCCTTTGTCTTTATACATTCACATGCCGTGGTGTGTGCGTAAATGTCCATACTGTGACTTTAATTCGCATGCGGTGCCGAATGGTGAATTGTCTTTGGACTTAGAACAAGAATATTTACAGGCGTTGGTTGAAGACTTTAAAACCCAAGTCGATTTTGCTCAGGGTCGCCTGATTCATAGTGTATTTATTGGTGGCGGTACACCATCATTGATTTCTGCCCAAGGCTATCAATGGTTATTTACTCAGCTCAAAGCGTTGGTGCCGTTTGAAGAAGGTTGTGAAATTACCTTGGAAGCCAATCCGGGCACCGTTGAGCACGATCCATTTGCCGGTTATTTAGATGCAGGGATCAATCGTTTATCCATCGGTGTGCAGAGTTTTAATACCGAGCAACTGAAAAAACTGGGTCGGATTCACTCGAATGACGATGCCATTTCTGCCATTCAGCATGCACGGGAAGCAGGTTTTGAACGGGTGAATGTCGATTTGATGCATGGCCTGCCTGAACAAACCATTGAGCAAGCGCTTTTGGATTTGAAATTGGCTGTGGAAAATGGCGCAACGCATGTGTCGTGGTATCAGTTGACGATTGAGCCGAATACGGTCTTTTTCCGCACCCAGCCGATTCTGCCTGTCGATGATGTGCTTGAAGAGATTCAAGCACAGGGCGAAGCCTATTTAACAGCACAAGGCTTTATCAATTATGAAGTGTCGGCATGGCGTAAAGAAAAGCCGTCTGCACATAATTTAAATTATTGGCAGTTTGGCGATTATTTGGCGATTGGTGCAGGCGCACATGGCAAAGTGACCCAGCCTGATGGGGTGTATCGTTTCCAAAAAACCCGCCTGCCAAAAGACTATTTAGCCAAAGTCCCAGCGGAGAATCTTCAGTTTAAACGCATTGAGTCAGAAGATATGCCTTTTGAATTTATGATGAATGCTTTACGGCTAAATCATGGTGTAGATGCAAGTTTGTATACGCAGAGAACGGGTGAGAGTTTAGCGCCAATCTCTGAATTATTGGCTTCATTACGTCAGCGTCAATTGATGGTGAATGATCCTGAGCGTTTGTCTTGTACTGAACAGGGGCATATCTTTTTAAACTCAGTGTTGGAAGAGTTTTTGTAATGAATGCTATTGAAAAATTGTTTTTTTAATTTAAAAAGCACGTAAATTTTTATATTTCTAATGTAGTTTGCGTCCAATTTGTAAAATTAGACCTGTAATAATCCAATACATATTACAAGAAGGACTATCCTAAAAATGAAATATATTTTAAGTGCTGCAGTATTCAGTTTAGCTTTGATTGGTTGTGCAGATAAAAAGGCTACAGTAGAAAACACGGTATCAACTGAACCAACGTCAGCAACTACTCCGTCGAATGACATTGCTATTGCTCAGGACGAGCAAGTTATTCATTTTACTGGGCCGCAAGATCTGACGATTGAGCTAAAAACCAAAGATAATTTTGAAACTGCACAATTGACGGATAATTCTGATCGGGTTTATGAGTTGAAACGAGCGGTTTCTGGAAGTGGTGTACGACTTGCCAATGAACAAGGCGTTTCTATTCATTTTAAAAACTTTAATGGTGTGAATGAAGGGACAGTTGAGTTGGTGAAAGATAAACCCATAGAGATCAAAGAATTTATTGCTGATAAAGCAAAGTAAAGATTAAAAAAGACCGCATTCGCGGTCTTTTTTTGAGTTTAACTTAACGATGTTTCGGTGGCATAGGGGGTAATTTATGCTGCGGTACAGGTTTGTGTTGATTGGCTTTAAATGCTGTGGCCTTATGGTTTTGTTTGGCAAATTTCGCATGAGCTTGTTGATGTTCTTTGTTCACCATGTGGGGCCCAGCAGATTTGTGATGTGTTGCTTTAGGTGGCACAGGTTTTTTATCAAAGTGTGCAGCAGGTGGTGGATTTTTATGATCGAATGCAGGCGCTGCCATTGCAGACATTGTCGCAGTTGTTGCAATCAGACCAATCATCAATGAAGACATCAATTTTTTCATGGTTACGCTCTCTATGAATCAATGAAGTCATCATAGGGGGAGGCAGTGGAGAAGATATGAAGTTGTATGAGATACAAATGTAAAGCTAAAATTATGGAGTAAAATTTACTTTAAGTATTTAATATTTATTAAATAAAATTATATTTTGGCGATAAAGTATTCTATTTTGGTTGAAAAATACAACAATATTTCTCCATATAAAGTCCATCGTTATACATTGTTGTTACCTCATGAAGAAATTAAGAATGCTATTCGTTATCCCGATGGATCAAACTTAAAAGAGTAGATATAAAAAAAGACCACCGAAGCGGTCTTTTTATCTTTCAGCGATTGAAAAACTTAGTAATCGAAACTGAAATGTTCAGGAGCCAAAGAAGTCATGGTCTTCGATGGGTTAACCATTGCTTCAGCGTGACCTTGTGAGCGTGGTAATAGACGTTCAAAGTAGAAGTCAGCCACTTTGATTTTTGCTTTATAGAACTCAGGAACTTCTGCACCATTGCCTTCTGCTAATTTTTCAGAAGCTACGGCAGCTTGTTTTGCCCAGAAATAAGCCATCATCACGTAGCCAGAGAACATTAAGAAATCGACAGAAGCAGAAGATACGATGTCACGGTCTTTACGTGCTGCAAGCATGATACGAACCGTTAATGCATTCCACTGTGCGCAAAGCTTCGTTAAGTCCCACGCAAAACGACGCATGTATTTGTTACGTGCATGTTGACCACAGAACTTCAAGATTTCAGCTGTGTAGTCACGAATCACTTTACCTTTAGAAGTCAACAGAACTTTACGACCAATCAAGTCTAGTGCTTGAACGCCTGTTGTGCCTTCGTAGAGAGTAGAGATACGTGAGTCACGAACAATTTGTTCCATGCCCCATTCTTTAATATAACCATGACCGCCGTATACTTGCATACCATGGTTTGCAGCTTCATAACCCATTTCGGTTAGGAAACCTTTGAGAATCGGTGTGTAGAAGCCTAAGTGGTCATCATGTGCTTCAAACGCTGCTGTATCACCGCGGGTTAAAGCATCAGTCATTTTGTCCGCAATTTGAGCTGCATAGTAAATCATTGAACGGCCGCCTTCAGCGATCGCTTTTTGAGTTAAAAGCATACGACGTACGTCTGCATGGTGAATAATCGCATCGGCTACCTTTTCAGGATCTTTTTTACCTGAAAGTGCGCGCATAGACATACGTTCTTTGGCATATGGAAGAGCGCCTTGGAATGCCAATTCAGCATGTGCAATGCCTTGGATCGCTGTACCAATACGTGCAGTGTTCATAAAGGTGAACATTGCGTGTAGGCCTTTGTGTTTTTCACCGATTAAGTAACCAATCGCATTGTCAAAGTTCAACACAGCTGTTGCTGAAGCACGGATCCCCATTTTGTGTTCAATCGAACCACAAGTTACAGGGTTGCGTTCGCCCACTGAACCGTCTGCATTCACAAGGAATTTTGGAACGATGAACAATGAAATCCCTTTGGTGCCCGCAGGTGCATCTGGAAGACGAGCAAGTACGATATGCACGATGTTGTCGGTTAAATCATGCTCACCCGCAGAGATAAAGATTTTTGTACCTGAAATCGCATAGCTACCGTCAGCTTGAGGTTCTGCTTTTGATTTTACCTGACCTAAGTCGGTACCACATTGTGGTTCAGTTAAGCACATGGTGCCTGACCAAGTTCCAGCAACAAGGTTCGGTAAATATTGGTTTTTCTGTTCTTCTGAACCAAATTGAAGAATAGTGTTGATACAACCCACGCTGAGGCCTGGATACATTTGGAATGACCAGTTCGCTGTACCCATCATTTCAGATTTGATTAGGTTCAACGACTGTGGCAAGTTTTGACCGCCAAATTCTTCAGGGAAAGACAGACCTTGCCAGCCACCTTGTACAAATTGGTCATAGGCTTCTTTAAAACCTTTTGGTGTTTTCACATCGCCATTTTCAAAATGACAGCCTTCTTCATCACCCTTTTGGTTCAAAGGCGAAAGGATATTTTCACAAAAATCCGCTGCACCTTCTAAAATCATGTCGACAGTGTCTGCATCAGCAGCTTCACCATTAGACAAAGTTTTGTAATGTGCTGGGTAATCGAGTACTTCATTCATTAAGAAACGAATATCGTGTAAAGGCGCTTTATATGCAGGCATAGTCTTAATCCTAATATCTAAATTTTTTTGGATTATCTGTATTGATGATTTGATTATTCATAATTTCATCTAAAAAACATTGATGAATACGCCCTTAAAAAATGTCAGAAAGGCGAATTGTAATATTTAACCAACATGTGAAAAATAAACTTCTGATAGACTAGGTGTTGATCTTTTGATCATTTTTTTCTTTTAATAAATCATAAAGAACTTAGGTCTTTCGTACAATTATGCGATTAAAATATATAACACTTTGTTTACTGGGTTTGAGTATTACTGGGTGTGCTCAACATGTCATTAAAACCAATCAGTCAGATCAGACCTTAGGGCAACAAGCCACTCAAGGCTTAAACGCAATGTTTGAAAATGCCAGTTATGACATGAAAGGGCAATTTTCAATTCAGACTGATATTCAGTTCGATGAAAAAAAGCCTGAGACCAAGTCAAAACCTGCAGTAAGCACACAGCCAGAGCTGGATCCTAAACTTAAAAAACAACTGGATCAGTTGATTAAAACCCAAAATATTCCGTTTAGCCAAAAAGAAAAGAAACAGCTCTATCAAGCCATTGCCAATGAATCGATCCCACCATCAGCGCGCTATAGCGATGAAGAGGATGGTGTTTCTCCGCAATCTAAAATTGCTCAATCACTGCTGAATGTGTTGAATGATTTACAGTTTAGCTATAGCGGTTCAGTACATTTTAGAGAAAAACTTGCTGCCTTAACCTTGCAATTGAGTTATCAAAAACCGACCTTGCAGGTGAATGCGCAGTTGCCGATGATCATTGATTTTAATCAACATAAATTTTATACCAACTACTTTGCGTTCATGCCGTTTATGGTGAATCGCGAAAGCCAAAGCAGCTTGGCTTATGTGGATTTTTCAAAACATAAAGAGACGATTGCTCAGTACGATTTGAAAAAATTTGCTGACTATTTAAAACAAATGAATGCTTTGCCCTATGTCTTAGCAGAGCCGAATCAAGTGCAAAATATTGCTTTAACACGTGATGAAAAAAATGCAGGGCTGACTAAAAAAATCCGCTATGTGGGTGATCTCGATGCGCTTTACACCCAGCTTGAACTTTTTGATTTTGTGAACGCCAACTATTACACCACGCAAATCAAAGGTCAGCGCAATAGTGACGCTGAGCAAGATGAATCTGTGGACGCTGCTGCGCATCTCAGTGCTTCCGAAGAGGCGATGGCTGCGGCTGAAGCGGCGGGATGGACTGAAGTAGCGGCAGCAGCTGAGGATGAAGACTATGATGCGGCTTATGCATCTGTAGAACGTGTGAATGAGCTGCTCAATGCGAAAATGCATGGCCTGATGTATCACCAACATGAAACGGAAGAAGAACAAACGTCTTCTGCAGCTGAATCTGCTGAATACGCGATCGATACTGCAAGTGCATATGCGGAGGCGACCGCGGGTGATGATGAAGAAGCCTATAGTTCAGATACTGAAGTAACCGAAGCTTATGCGGCTTCCGAAGAAGATGACGAAACCGCGAACTTATCTGAGGAAGTCTGTCAGGCCTTGATGAACACCAAACAGGTGCCGATTGGTAAAGTCACGCTTTGTCATGATTATCAAGATGTTCGGGTGATACCGCTGCAAGCAGATTCTGTACCATCGGCTTCTGCTGCGGACGCATCCAATACAGATTCAGAGATTTCGGATGCTGTTGAGCAATTAAAACCAGTATTCCAGCAATATCAAAGTGAACAACTTATCGATGTAAAACAATTCCAGCAATTATGGCAAAAGCATCAAGCTGAAATTGCACAGGTGCTGAATACACAGGATAAATCATCTTCGAATGTCGTGATGGATGTAGGCTTAGATCATAAAGGCCGAGTCAAAGTAATGGACTATCAATTGGCCTTTAATGAGCCACGTTTAGGTCAATTAAAGCTGAAAAGTAGCAACCAAATTTTGAATTATGGCAATGCGACTAAAATTGATCGTCAAGCCATGAAACAGGCAAAATCCATTGAGGAAGTCAGTAAAGATTCACTCTTTGAAAATATGTTGAAAGGCCTGCTTGCGCCGATCACGGGAAATGATCCTCTGCTTGCTGAAGCAGAAACTGCATCGGTCGATGATGTCCGTGCTGCAAATGAAGAAATCGAACTACCTGAATATCTAAGTAATGTGGCTTTGCAAAGTTATAAGCGCCATCAATCTGAAGTGAAAGCCTATCAAGCGGCATTTGTCGTGGCATTTGCTAACTATCGCGCTCAGTATGTGCGTTATTACTCAGCCAATGATTTGAATGAAATTGCAGAAGTTTATGCATATCGATTTGTTGATGGCTTAAAAGAGCCAACAGGCAATGCGCTGAAACGTTTAAATCAATTGCGTGATAAGCATGCTTTACATCGCTATCAAGACTTTGATGACTTAGGTTCTTCGGTCAATCATTATGTGCAGTCGGGGATTGGTGAGTACAAAGCTCAGGTTGAGTGGAAACAATTGCAAAAAACTTATAAGACTGATCAGGCGATTTTTGCACATTTATATCAACAAAACTTTTTAGCTAGCTATGAACTGGAAGGAACTGAAAAAGCGCATTTGGTGAAAGCATCAAAAATCTATGCGCAAGCCTTTGCTGATGATATCAAAGGAAAATTATCAGAAGCGTCATTGCAAGGCCTAGCAGCAGAACACGAAGAGTTGTTCAGCCAATCGGCTTATTATGAGACCTATAAGGCGATACAAAAACACAAGAACTAAGTTGGATCAAAAAAAGAACCTCAATTGAGGTTCTTTTTTTAGGTGTTTAGACTGCTCAGAAAGTGAATTGAGCAAATCATTTTGAATTATAGAAAGTCTTTTAGATCAGGTTTGACGCCATTCCAAATGGAAAAAGATTCAATCGCTTGACCAACCAACATGCCAAAACCTTCTGAGGTTGGAACATGGCGTGCTTTGGCTTGATCCAAAAATGTCGATGGTTTGCCATAGGCCATTTCATAGGCGTGGGTGAATTGTAAAGCTTCAGGCAAAATTAGCGGATCACCCGTTAAGCTTGCCGATGTGGCATTAATCACCAGATCAAATTGACCTGCTAAGTCGGCGAGGGCAATGGCTACAAGTTCGGCATTGGGGACAGCAGTTTTTAAGTCAGCGACCAATTGTTCAGCACGCGCTAAAGTCCGGTTGGCAATCACGATTTTTTTGGCCCCAGCTTGTACCAGCGGGTAAATCACGCCACGTGTTGCACCACCTGCACCAATAATTAAAATATCCGTCTGTTCTAAACTCCAATCTAAGGCACGTATGGCATCGACCAGACCTTGTCCATCGGTATTATCGCCATGAAGTACGCCATCTTGCATCCAAAGTGTATTGACCGCACCTGCAATTTTGGCACGTTCAGTAAGCACGGTACATTGTGCATACGCTTGTTCTTTAAACGGAACAGTGACATTCATACCGATACCACCTTCGGCAAAGAAGGATTCGACACTGTGCTGAAAACCATCGAGTGGCGCAAGTCGTTTGCTGTACTGAATGTCGAGGCCTGTTTTTTCAGCGAAGGCATGATGAAGTTCAGGTGAGCGTGATTGTTCAATCGGGTTGCCAATCACGGCAAATTGTTTGCTCATTGCACAGCGTCCATGTAGATGTGAAAGAGCAGACAATATACGCCAAAACCGAAGATGGCTAAAGTTCGGGCAGTCTTAAAATCGTGAAATAAAGGCGGAAAATTAAGGATTACAAATATCTAAGACGCTTTGAATCAAGATGCTCGCAGCACTGATGACTAGACCAATGAGGGCAACGACCATGAAGCCAATGGCCAAATTGTCATTCAAAGACGTTTCGGAAAAAATATTAGTACTGATAGCGCTGATCAGCACAACAGCAAAGCTCCAAAACACCAAGGCAGTAAGACTGACTGCTTTTTTATTGAGTGTTTGATGTGTCATGTGCGTTGTACTCCGTACAAGAAAGTTACAGCCATGAGTTTATTGACACATTGTGCAATGACATAGCGTAAAGCTGTTTAAAAGATGTGTCATTGTTGAGCAATATGATTACAAAGTAAATGCTTAAAAAATTTATTTATGCATCAAGATATTACATACAAATGAATACTCTATTCATCAGGCAATAAAAAGCCCCTGACGGACAGGGGCAAATACACGTTTATCCGTTTTATTTCAGCGTATTCAGCCAATCATGCGGTTTTAAATAAAAGTCGGTGAGCCTTTTCTCGGCAGAATGTTCTTCCCATTCAGGACGATACGACCAGCCTGCCAAGGGTGGCATACTCACTAAAATCGACTCAATACGCCCACCAGTTTGTAAACCAAATAAGGTGCCACGGTCATACACTAGGTTATATTCAACGTAACGACCACGACGGTAAAGTTGGAAGTCTCGTTGTGCTTCGGTATAGGCTTTGTCTTGGTTTCTTTGGAAGATCGGTAAAATCGCCTCTAAATAACCATTACCGACGGCCTGCATATATTTGAAACAGGTTTTAAAGTCCCATTGGTTGAGATCATCAAAGAATAAACCGCCCACCCCACGTTGTTCATCACGGTGTTTTAGATAAAAATAGTCATCACACCATTTTTTATGTTCATCATAGAGCGTATCGCTAAATGGGGCACAAAGATCATGGGCAGTTTGATGCCAAGACAAGACATCTTCATCATTTGGATAAAAGGGAGTGAGGTCAAAACCACCGCCAAACCACCAAATCGGATCTTGTCCTTCTTTTTCCGCGACAAATAAACGCACATTGGCATGTGAGGTTGGGACGTTGGGGTTTTTCGGGTGAATTACCAACGACACGCCCATGGCTTGCGCTTTTGCACCTGCAATAGCGGGATGGCGTTCAGTCGCAGAGGCGGGTAATTTTGAAATATTGATGTGCGAGAACATCACACCGCCTTTTTCAATCACCGTTCCATTTTGAAGAACACGTGAGCGACCACCACCACCTTCAGGGCGTTCCCAGTCATCGATCGCAAATTCGGCACTTCCGCCACCAGCACGTTCTTGCTGTTCCAATGCGGCACAAATCCGTGCCTGTAAATCGCGAAGGAATTCATCTACACGTTGAATATCGGCTGAAGTTGGATTCTGCATGGTGACCTTTATTAAAATAATTTAAAGATAAGTGTCATCAAAGCATAAATTACGTGAAAACTTAAGGCATTTTTCCCGATACTCAGCATCGGATCTTTGCTTTAAATCTAGATATCTAGTGATTAAACCAAAAGATCATGCAAAGTTAGCAGCAATTGCTCAGACTGAAATTAGGGCTATTCCGACAAATTTGCTAGGTTGAATTCACATCTGAAGCTCAGCACAATAATCATCAGGTAAATTTAAATTGAATCTCATTGATTGAAATGGTGCATCGATGTCTCAGCAGGCGAGTTCTTTAATTCAAAAATATAATGTACCAGGTCCACGCTATACCAGTTATCCAACCGTGCCGTATTGGGAGGAAGCTGAGTTTTCATTGCAACAGTGGAAACAGGGATTGAAGCGATCTTTTGACGAGACCAATCACAGCGAAGGCATCAGTCTGTACATTCATCTGCCATTTTGTGAAAGCTTATGTACGTTTTGTGGTTGCCATAAAAAAGTCACGAAAAAACATGAGATGGAGCTGCCTTATATTCAGGCGGTGCTGAAAGAATGGGACTTATATTGTCAGCTCTTGGTCGACCGGCCAATAATTAAAGAAATTCATTTGGGTGGGGGAACGCCTACTTTCTTTTCTCCTGAGCATCTCACCCAGTTGATTCAAGGTATTCTAGTGCATGCTGATATTGCCGATACACATGAATTTAGCTTTGAAGGGCATCCGAACAATACCACACGTGAGCATTTACAAGCTTTGTATGATGTTGGTTTTCGACGCGTAAGTTATGGAGTGCAGGATTATAATGAGAAGGTGCAAAAAGCCATCCACCGTATTCAGCCCTTTGCACATGTTGAACAAGTGACACAGTGGGCACGTGATATTGGCTATACCTCTATTTCGCATGACTTGGTTTTTGGTTTGCCATTTCAGGATTTAAACGACGTGTTGCATACCATTGAACAGACCAATCGTTTGATGCCAGATCGTTTAGCCTTTTATAGCTATGCGCATGTGCCGTGGATTAAGGGCAATGGGCAACGTGGTTTTAAAGATGCCGATGTGCCGAAAGATGATTTAAAACGTCAATGCTATGAAGAGGGTAAAAAAAAGTTACTAGCGCAGGGCTATCATGAAATTGGAATGGATCATTTTGCATTAATCCAAGATCCAATGTATCAAGCTTTTCAGCAGGGCAGTTTGCACCGAAATTTTATGGGCTATACCGCATCGAAAACCCAAGTAATGATTGGACTCGGCTTATCCTCGATCAGTGATAGTTGGTACAGCTTTGCACAAAATGAAAAGAAAATTGAAGACTATTATGCACGTTTAGAAGCGAATGAAATTCCAGTCTATCGGGGGCATGTGCTGACAGATGAGGACTTAATCATTCGTAAACATATTCTCAATTTGATGTGTAGTTTCCAAACCTCTTGGGCAGGTCCAGAAATGCAATTTCCTGAGCTTGATGACGTATTAGCGCAATTGGCTGAAATGCAAGAAGATGGCTTGCTCGAGATTTTTGATCAGCACATTCAGGTGAGTGATGCAGGCAAGCCTTTTGTCCGTAATATCTGCATGGCTTTTGATTTACGATTAAAACGTCGTGTTCCTGAAAATCGTATTTTTTCGATGACGATTTGAATCTCCCCTAACCCCTCTTTAATAAAGAGGGGGAAGCCTCCCTTTTGTAAAGGGAGGTTTGGAGGGATTTATAGATGGAGAATTTAAAGGACTTTTAAAAATCGTCCTTTTGATACATATGCGACATACGATCATGTTTGGTTTTTAAATATTGTTCGTTAAAGGGATTTAAACCCACAGTCAGCGGAACACGATCAACGACATTCACGCCTTGCTCTTGGAGCGCTTCAATTTTTAAAGGGTTGTTGGTAATGAGACGCACCGCAGTAATGTTGAGATGATTCAACATGATAGGACACATATCATAACGACGTGCATCAGCAGGAAGATCCAATAATAAATTGGCATCCACGGTGTCATGGCCTTGGTCTTGTAGGGCGTAAGCACGGATTTTATTGGTTAAACCAATACCGCGACCTTCTTGGCGTAAATATAAAATCACCCCTTGACCCGCTTCATTAATTAATTTTTGGGTGGCTTGAAGTTGTGGGCCGCAGTCACATTTGAGTGAAGCAAAGGCATCACCAGTCAGGCATTCGGAGTGGATACGTACTAAAACAGGTTCAGTGGGAGCTTGTTCTAGTCCTTTAGAGAGTGCGACATGTTCTTCACCGGTTTCAGGATCCTGAAAAACCGTAATATTGAATTCACCAAAAGCGGTCGGTAATCTTGACGTTGCGACAAATTCTATAGGCACTGCTTAACCCGTTTATTCGATTATAAATTGGCTAAAGTATAGCGTAATGCTTGGACATTGGTAGAATTGCAACGACGAATTTATGCAGAACATTTTCTTTTTTGTATAAAGCGAACGATAATAGTTGATAAATAGGAAGATTATTCAGGATAATCTGACTCATTCAAAATCTCCCCAACGAGATCATTGCTAAAAATTACATCGCTACAAGTTTGGCTGATTGTAAGGTGATACAATTCGACGATATGATCGAGTTACCCATTTAGACCGAGCTTAGGAATTTGCCAGGCTTTAGAAGGCTTTGCCACATTATGCTGTATAAAGAAATACCATCTCAACGCCCTGTAACACCGTTGCTGGATACGATTAACCATCCTCAACAACTTCGTTTACTCGAGCGCAGCCAATTAGAGCAAGTGGCGGATGAGTTACGTCAATTTATTTTGTATGCGGCCGGACAAAGTGGTGGGCATTTTGGTGCCAATCTTGGGGTGATCGAATTAACCGTGGCATTACATTACTGTTTTGAAACGCCACGTGATCGTCTGATTTGGGATGTGGGTCATCAAGCCTATCCGCATAAAGCCTTAACTGGTCGTCGTGAACAATTAGTGACGATTCGTGCCAAAGATGGTTTGGCTGCGTTTCCTGCCCGTGAAGAATCTGAATTTGACACCTTTGGTGTAGGCCATTCATCAACAGCGATTTCTGCTGGTCTTGGGATGTCATTGGCACGTCGCTTCAAGCAAGATCCCTGTCATGTGGTTGCAATCGTGGGTGATGGCGCGATGACAGCGGGCATGGCTTTTGAAGCCATGAACGATGCGGTGGCACACAATGCTGACCTCATGGTGGTATTGAACGACAACGATATGTCGATCTCATGCAGTACTGGTGGTTTTGCTAAGCATTTGGCTGCGATTTGGGAAAGTGGTCAATCGGTGAATATTTCTGAAAATGGCGAAGCCTATATTCAACCTCATCCTGAATGGGCGTATAACTCACGCCTACATTGTGCTGCGACCGATGCTGCAGACAACCTATTTAAAGCCATTGGCTTTGACTACTTTGGTCCTTTTGATGGGCACGATGTTGAACAATTGACACATGTGTTTGAAGCCTTAAAAAAACGCAGAGGCCCACGTTTAGTGCATGTCTATACCAAAAAAGGTAAAGGCTTTGCACCTGCCGAAGCAGATCAAATCAAATACCATGCCATCAGTAAAGTGAATGCACCTGCTGCAGTGGCAACTGCACCGAAATATTCAGATGTTTTTGGTCAGTGGTTATGTGATGAAGCTGCACAGGATGATCGTTTATTGGCGATTACTCCTGCGATGTGTGAAGGCTCAGGCATGGTGCAATTTGCCAAGCAGTTCCCCGAGCGTTTCTTTGATGTTGCCATTGCAGAACAACATGCGGTGACTTTGGCTGCGGGGATGGCCTGTGAAGGGGTAAAACCGGTTGTTGCAATCTATTCAACCTTCTTACAACGTGGTTATGACCAGCTGATTCATGACGTCGCTTTGCAAAATCTTGATGTGACATTTGGTATCGACCGTGCAGGTTTGGTTGGTGAAGATGGCCCAACGCATGCCGGTGCATATGATTATGCCTTTATGCGTACCGTGCCAAACATGGTGATCATGGCGCCGAAAGACGAAAATGAATGTCGTCAAATGTTGCATACGGCTTATTTGTATAAAGGCCCAGCGGCGGTACGTTACCCACGTGGTAATGGACTGGGTGTTGAGATTCAGCAAGAGATGATTGAGCTTGAAATTGGCCGTGGTGAAATTGTTGCAAACTTCAATGATCAGCAAGATGACACCATTTCTATACTGGCTTTTGGTAGTCGTGTTCAAGCGGCACTAGAGGCAGGGCAGGCTTTAGCGACAAAGCTAGATGTGGCTGTACGTCTGATTAATATGCGCTTCGTGAAGCCATTAGATACACAGTTGATCGATCAAATCGCAGCAAGTACGCAACTATTTGTGACAGTTGAAGAGCATGCAGTCATGGCGGGTGCGGGCAGTGCAGTAAATGAATATTTAGCCCAAGCAGGCGTGGTTAAGCCTGTGCTGAATTTAGGTTTGGCTGACGAGTTCATGCATCAAGCAACACATGCTCAAATGTTGCATCAGGCTGGACTGGATGCTGAAGGCATTGGCGCTTCAGTGACACAGAGCTGGCTAAAACATAAGCAAACAGTGGTTTGTTGAATTTCTAATTTTTAGAAACATTTTTTCCCTAAAAGCCCTTATATTTGATAAGATATAAGGGCTTTTATGCATTATTCTTTATCAGTATCTTCAAATTTGTAGTGGGTGTTCAATGGAACCTATGGTGGTTATGGCTGCGCGTGCGGCTCAATTAGTTGGTCAAGAGCTTTTAAAAGCGCATCAAAATCGTCATAAACTCGATCTACAAGTCGAAGAAAAAGGAATTGATGGTCCAGTAACGCGTGTAGACCGTTATTTGGAACAATTGACTATCGATACCCTACGTAAAAGCTATAAAAATCACAGTTTCCTAGGCGAAGAGTTTGGTCTTCAAGAAGGCAAAGGTCACGACGCTGATTGGTGTTGGATCATCGACCCACTTGATGGCACATTAAACTTCGTTAATGGTGTTCCACATTTCTGTATCTCTATTGCAGTTCAACATAAAGGTGTAACTCAACACGGTGTTATTTATGACCCTGTGAAAGATGAGTTGTTCTCTGCAAGCCGTGGTCGCGGTGCGATGATGAATCAACGCCGTATTCGTGTAAATGTAAAAGACAGCTTAGAAAACACTTTCCTTTCAGTGGGTCATGCGTATCGTAAAATTCGTAATGGCGAAGTGGTTTCTTATGCGAAAAACCATTTCAACTCATTGTTAAATGTGACTGAAGCCGGTGCTCAATACCGTCGTTCAGGTTCTGCTGCTCTTGATCTAGCATATGTTGCTGCCGGTCGTTTCGATGGTTATTTCGAACTTGGTTTGAAACCTTGGGACATCGCTGCGGGTGAACTTATTGTGAAAGAAGCGGGTGGTACTGTGGTTGATGCTCGTGGTGGTAACGACTCAATGGACAATGGTCAAGTACTTGCATGTTCTATGAAAATGCTTAAACCGCTTATGCAAGCTGTTGTTCCAGCTTGGGGTGAAGCTGCTAAATAATAGAACGCTTAGTTCGAGTTTATTGACAGAATAATGAAATAAAGCCCTCTTTATGAGGGCTTTATTTTTGTCTAATCGGTCAAAAATAATGGCTTAAACACCTATAATTTAAAGCTTCTTACAAAAAATATTCTGAAGTTGACTAAAACAGGTGACATTTAAAAACTTTCTGCTATAATCCCCGCACGCACTAAATTTCGTTCATTACCTGAACATTCTCTTCTATCATTGTGTATGCGCGTTCCGGTCCAAAGAGAGGACGATATTTCGCGCCCCACCCAATCGCTAAGCGATTCCTTCAGGTTGCGGCTGTAATCATGTGTGCGTTATACGCATCGTCGTTCTCGGATCGCCGCTGATTCTATATTTTCAGCGTCTTTTGCTGTGCCGCTTTTTGCCGATGTCCATCTGAATTTATATTTTTAATGGAGCACCCATTTTTGGGGTGAAATACTCTATGAGCAAAACTTTTGCTGATTTTCCTTTACATGAGTCGTTACAACTAGCATTACAAGGTCTAGGTTTTACTACTCCGACTCCAGTGCAAGAACAATCAATTCCAGCTGCATTAGAAGGTCAAGACCTTCTTGTATCAAGCCAAACTGGTTCTGGTAAAACTGCTGCATTCTTACTCCCAACTGTGAATGCTTTGGCTGGTCAAGACACATTGATGTCTTTTAAAGAGCGCATGAAAGCGGTAACTGCACCGTCTATTCTTGTACTTTGCCCTACACGTGAATTGGCTCAACAGGTTAGCCAAGACGCAATTGCTTTAGTACGTCACATGAAAGGTGTTCGTATTGCTGCAATTATGGGTGGTATGCCTTTCGGTAAACAAATCCAACAGCTTAAAGGTGCACAAGTTGTCGTAGCGACTCCAGGTCGTTTACTTGACTTGGTGAACCGTCGTCAAATTAAATTAGACAACGTTGATGCGTTAATCGTTGACGAAGCTGACCGTATGCTTGATTTAGGTTTCTCTGAAGACCTAGAAGCGATCAGCGACTTGGCTGCTAACCGTAAACAAACATTAATGTTCTCTGCAACATTTGCGCCGCGTATCATTACACTTGCAGAACGCATGATGAATGATCCACAGCGTATTGCGATTGAAACTGGTCACTCTACAAATACTGACATTACTCAGACTCTTCACTGGACTGACGGTTTCGAACACAAGAAAAAACTTTTGACTCACTGGTTATCTGATGAGTCTGTAGATCAAGCAGTTGTATTCGCATCTACTCAAGAAGATACAGATATGTTGGCTGAAGAACTTGCAGAAGCAGGTCACTCAGTTGTCGCTCTTCACGGTGCAATGCCACAAACTGTACGTAACCGTCGTTTACGTAGCATTCGTGAAGGTCGTGCAAAAATCTTAGTTGCGACTGACGTTGCTGCACGTGGTCTAGACGTACCAACTATTTCTCACGTAATTAACTTCGGTCTTCCAATGAAGAACGAAGACTATGTACACCGTATCGGTCGTACAGGTCGTGCGGGCCGTACTGGTAACGCGATTACTTTGGCGACTTACCGTGAACGCGGTAAAATCCGTGCTTTAGAAGACTTCTTAGATGCACGTTTAAATGTATCTGAAATTGAAGGTCTTGAGCCATCTCCACCTCCTGCACGCGGTAGCCGTGATGGCGGTCGTGGTCGTCGTGATGGCGGTCGAGGTGGTCGTGGTGGTTTCGGTGGCGGTCGTCGTTTTGAAGGTGAATCAAACTTCAAACGTCGCGAATACAACAACGATCGTCCACGTCGTGAAGGCGGTTTCGAAGATCGTCCACGTCGCGAATACAACAACGATCGTCCACGTCGTGAAGGCGGTTTCGAAGATCGTCCACGTCGCGAATTTAACAACGATCGTCCACGTCGTGAAGGCGGTTTCGAAGATCGTCCACGTCGCGAATTTAACAACGATCGTCCACGTCGTGAAGGCGGTTTTGAAGATCGTCCACGTCGCGAATTTAACAGCGATCGTCCACGTCGTGAAGGTGGTTTTGACCGTCGTTCTAACGATGACAACCGTGGTAACCGTGTAGATTATAAACCAGCTCGTGAAGGTTATGGCGATCGTCCAAAACGTTCATTTGGTGAAGATCGTCCACGTCGTGAATTCAACGGTGACCGTCCTCAACGTTCATTTGGTGAAGATCGTCCAAAACGTTTCGGCGATGACCGTCCAAAACGTTTCGGTGATGATAAACCACGTGGCGAACGCACTTTCGGTGAAGATCGTCCACGTCGTAAATTCAATGACTAATTGAATTTCGAAAGAAATATCGAAAAAACCGGTGGAAACACCGGTTTTTTTTATGGATTTAAATTAGCTTTTTAATCAGAAAAATGTATACTTGATCAAACTTTATGTGTTTAATGATAATTAATATGAACGGAAACGCGTTGGCAAATATGCGTACAGTGATGATCGAGGTACTTATGCCTTATATCGGTTTGACACTCTTATTGTGTAATATCGTTTACTATATATACAATTATTTTAACTAAATTCTTCTATTGGGTTGAAAACACCCTTTATAAAATCGCATTAATAATAAAAAACAATTTACCTGATGGAATGCAGGGATATGCGCTCATGCAATGGTAACATTTTAAACTTCAATCCTTTATAGTATGCATGCTGAAAAAAATGCAGGAAAATCCTCAGCTATGAATAATCAAACGTCTTCTCAGACTCAGGCACTGATCGAAGTGAAAAACCTGAGTTTTAAGCGAGGAGAGCGCGTCATTTATGACAATGTCAGTTTAAAAATTCGTCGTGGTCAGATCACTGCAATTATGGGTCCATCTGGTACAGGTAAAACGACTTTACTCCGTTTAATTGGTGGTCAATTGACTCCCGATAATGGAGAAGTGTTGCTTGATGGGCAGGACATTGCACAGATGTCACGTCAGGAGCTCTTCGCTGCGCGTGCGCGTATGGGGATGTTGTTTCAGAGCGGCGCATTATTTACCGATATGTCGGTATACGAAAACGTAGCCTTTCCAATTCGTGCGCATACCAAGTTGCCAGAGCATTTGATCGCTGAAATTGTTGCGTTGAAATTAGAGTCTGTTGGTTTACGTGGTGCAGAACAAATGATGCCCTCTGAACTTTCAGGTGGTATGAATCGTCGTGTGGCTTTGGCCCGTGCAATTGCACTCGATCCTGAGCTGATCATGTATGACGAACCCTTTGCAGGGCAAGACCCGATTGTGATGGGGGTTTTAACCCGCTTGATTCGTTCGCTACGTGAAGCTTTAGATTTAACCACCATTATTGTTTCGCATGATGTGGCTGAAACTTTATCAATTGCAGATTACATCTATGTGGTGGCTGAAGGGAAAGTGCAGGGCGAGGGAACACCTGAGCAATTAAAAGCACATGCTTCGCCTTTTGTGAAGCAGTTCTTGACGGGTTCGGTAGAAGGTCCGGTCGATTATCAATTCAGTCATCAGCCCTATTTAAATCATGAGGTTCGTTCATGAATGCTATTGCCGCATTAGGTAGACGCGTCATTGAACGTGTTCGAGGAATCGGCGTAGCAACCATTATGTTGCTGCAGATTCTTTTTTCCATGCCGACTTTACTTGGCGTGAAATTGTTTATTTATCAGATGTACCGTGTTGGTGTGCTTTCATTACTAATTATTGTGGTATCTGGGTTATTTATTGGCTCGGTACTGGGTTTGCAGATGTATAGCATTCTGTCAACCTTTGGTAGTGAAGCGATGCTCGGCACAGCCGTTGCACTGACTTTACTGCGTGAACTTGCACCTGTGGTTGCGGCTTTACTCTTTGCAGGTCGTGCAGGTTCTGCTTTAACGGCTGAAATTGGTTTGATGAAAGCCACTGAGCAGTTGTCGAGTATGGAAATGATCGGGGTGGATCCATTAAAACGTGTGATCTCGCCTCGACTTTGGGCTGGTATTTTTAGCTTGCCAATGTTGTCGGTGATTTTCGCTGCGGTCGGTATCATGGGCGGTAAATTGGTGGGTGTTGATTTTCTGGGTGCAGATGAAGGCTCTTATTGGAGTGGCATCGAGAACAGTGTGCAATTCTTTAAAGACGTCTTTAATGGCACCATCATCAAAAGTTTTGTTTTTGCATTAATTTGTACATGGATTGCGGTCTATCAGGGTTATGCCTGTATCCCAACTTCAGAAGGTATTGCAACGTCGACCACACGTACTGTCGTGTATTCTTCGTTGTGTGTTTTAGGATCAGATTTCGTGTTGACTGCGGTCATGTTCGGAGGTATTTAATGAAATCACGTACGAGTGAACTGGCCGTCGGTTTTTTTGTCATTCTTTTTGCTATCGCTATTTTCTTCTTGGCGATGCGTGTGAGTGGTTTGGTCGGCAATAACATCGAAGACAGTTATGAATTAACCGCGACATTTGAAAATGTAAACGGGATTAAACCCCGTGCCAAAGTCACCTTAAGCGGTGTCAAAGTAGGTCAAGTGGAATCGTTGAAACTCGATCCTGTGACGCGCTTAGTGACAGCACATCTGATTATGGATGGCTCATTAACCTCTTATAACGCAGAACAATTAAAAGAAGTACAAAAGAATGCACTCGAAGAACTGCGTTACACATCAGACTATGAAGCAGCAACACCTGCGAAACAAAAAGAAATGGAACAGCAACTGATTGCTAACATGAAATCCATCACCAATATCGATGAAGATGCTTACATTATGGTGGCAACCAATGGTTTATTGGGCGAGAAATATTTGAAAATTGTACCGGGTGGTGGTGTCAACTTCTTAAAACGTGGTGACCAAATTGGTAATACCCAAGGTACGATGGAAATCGAAGATTTGGTGTCTAAATTTGTGACCGGTGGTGCAGGGAACAAATCTGACAGCACAGCAGAAGCTGAACAAAAAACAGAAGCTGCTGACACAACAACGGCAGAAGAACCTGCATTTGTTGAATAATTTTTAGGAGAAATTAAGTGAACACATTGTTAAAACATACGCTTACAGCAAGTATCTTATCAACTATGATGGCAGGTACAGCTTTTGCTGCTCCAAGCGAAGCACCACCTGCATTTGTAAAAAAAGTCGCTGATGGCCTCATTACACGTTTAAAAGCAGACCACGCAAAACTACAAAATAACCCTGCGGCTGTGAAAACGATTGTTCGTCAAAACTTAGACCCGTATATCGATTCACAAGCGTTCACACGTATCGTGATGGGTACGTATGCAACGAATCAATACAGCTCAGCGGCTCAACGTGCGCAGTTTGAACGTAACTTCCGTGCAACACTGATCGAAAACTATGGTTCAGCTTTTGCCAAGTTTAGTAACCAAACGTATAGCATGCGTCCATATAAAGTATCGAACAGTAAGAACCCTGTTGTAACGATTGATTTCCATAACAACGGTGAAAAAATTCCAGTCTCTTTCCAGTTGGCGGATAAAGGTTCTCAATGGAAAATCCGTAATATTAACGTTTCGGGTATCGACCTAGGCTTACAATTCCGTAATCAGTTTGCGGCAACTGTAAAACGTAATGGCGGTAACATTGATAAAGCAATTGCGAACTTCAAACCTGATGCTGACGCAGCATTGGACAAGAAAAAATAAGATAGGTGATGTGTGATTAAACTTCATCAACAAGAATTGATGGTTTCAGGCAAAATCGATTACAACAATGCCGAATTGTACTTTCAAGACGGCTTGAAATTGATTCAACAACAGCAAGCTTTTCCCTTAGTGGTCAATCTTGCTGAGCTTGAGCATGGCAGTACTTTGGCTTTAGCTGTTTTGGTCCGTTGGTTACGTCAAACGCCAAAAGCGCAAGGTTTGCAGTTTAAAGCAGTCCCTGAAAAAATGATGAAGATTATTCAAGCCTGTCATCTTGAGCATGACTTGCAATTGATCTAAATAAAAAAAGCACCATAAGGTGCTTTTTTTATTTCAGCGGGATAAGAAGCTCTCGCAAGTCTACGCAATAGGAACGGATTAAATCCATTTCTTCCAGCGGAAGTACATCAATGGGCCAATAAAGAATGCCACGATGATTAAGCTGACCACGATAAAACTGGTTGTACCATGCGCGAAGGGCAGTACATCGGTGTTCATCCCATAGACGCTAGCCACTAACATCGGTGGCGCAAGCATACTTGGTAAAATCGAGAAGCGACGAATCGTATCATTCTGTTCGGTGTTAATGAATCCAGAGGTGGTATCCAGTAAGAATCGAACCTTTTGGAACAAGAAGGCATCATGCTCAACAAGTGAGCGTACGTCTTCACTGAGTTCTCGGATGTCGGCATCATAAATATGACTACCCAAGGCCCGAGGACGTGACAGGAAGGTGAGAACACGACGTAAGTCGATCAGACACAGCTGAGCTTTCCCGAGCATATCTTCTAAATGCGCAAGTCGGGTAATCATGTCATCCAAGTCTAAAATCATCTCACGATGACGGTTATTCAGCACTTCTGTGGAATACTTTTCTAAGTCCTTGTGGATATCTTCCAAGATATCCGCAAGCTCATCGAGTTTGGCTTCTAAAAGACCCAATAAAATCCAAGTTGGATCTTTATAGTCAATTTCATAATCATTGCGACGCGCGCGGGCACGAAAGGCACGGAAAGCCACCAGCTTTTCACCCCGTAAAGTGAATAAGCGCTCTTTATGCAAAATAAAGGCAACCGTTTGTACGGTAGCTAAGGTGCTGGCATTTTCTTCGGGTTCGCCATCGACCTGAAAATTTTTATTTTTCGTTAAAAAATAGGTGCTGATGTGCAAAATACCGTCGTCATCACGGTAGAATCGTGCACTCGACGAAATATCTTCTAATGATTTTAATGTGGGTAAATTTTGATCATAGGCATCCATAATCCATTGCTGTTCTTCCTGGGATGGGGCAATGAGATCGAGCCAGACTAAATCCTGATGTAAATCGAAGTCACCATTGATGGTGACATCTTCTAAGCTACCGCGCTCTGTCGCGTAAAAGGCTTCAAGCATGTTGTCTTTTCCCCTTACGCAGTAAGTTAAAAATGAATGGGTGTATTTTAGACAAGGATTTGCTGAAAAACACTGTTCTAATGCTTAATTTATGAAAAAATCTGTTTAAAGTTGATTTTTCCAGCATAGCGTTCCTGATCTGATGGTGATTATAAATGAAATCTATCGCAATTTTCTGTGGTTCCGCCCTTGGTAACAATCCTGCCTATTTACAGGTGGCTGAAAAAGTCGGTCGTCATTTAGCGGCCCAAGGTATTACACTAGTCTATGGTGGTGGCCGTTCAGGTTTGATGGGTGTCGTGGCAGATAGTGCTTTGCGTGCAGGTGGGCAAGTCATTGGGGTGATTCCAAAAGTCTTGGTCGATAAAGAATTGGCACATCCAGATTTAACCGAATTGCATGTGGTAGAAAATATGCAACAACGGAAAACCAAAATGTCTGAACTCTCGGATGGATTTGTAGCGATTCCAGGTGGAGCAGGGACTTTAGAGGAAATTTTTGAGCAGTGGACGTGGGCTCAATTGGGCATTCATTTAAAGCCATGTGCCTTTCTCAATGTAGATGGTTTTTATGACGATTTATTGAATTTTCTAAAAACAACTGCAGAAAAAGGCTTTACCCATCCGCGTTTTATCGAAGGCTTAATTGCAGAAGATAATATTGAAACGATTGTTGAGCAGTTTCAACATTTCACTGCGCCAGAGCCGAAATGGGGCATGGTTGAACGTACAGCCTTTATCGCCGATTTGGAACAAGATAGATGAAAATTATCACTGTTGCCGCAGCCATTATTTTAAATGAACAGCATGAACTTTTAGTGGTTCGTAAAAAACACACGGCATTCTTTATGCAAGTAGGTGGCAAGTTAGAACCCCATGAAGCTCCTGAAATCACCATGCTGCGTGAAATTCAGGAAGAAATTGGCTGCGCTGCGCAGATTGAACAATTCATTGGCCGTTTTGAAACGGCCGCTGCGAACGAAGCAGATCATCTACTGGTGAGTTATGTCTATCTGGTCCAGTTGCAAGGTGAACCGAAAATTGATGCGGAAATTGCAGCGATGCAATGGGTCAGCTTGGATGATACACAAACAAAACTTGCACCTTTAACACGTGAGGTGGTGATTCCTTGGGTGAAGCAGCAGACTCGATCTCTTGCTGAAAGCTAAACCGCTTCGCTTGTTCATTTTCTTTAGAGGTTGATGTTTGAAACTAAGGCTGTGCCGCAGCAATGCATGCGGCATATACCTGCGTGCAATGTAGCTGATGTAACAGCTTGCTTAATGCATGGATTGAACTTCCCGTGGTCACCACATCATCAATGATGAGGACTTTACGGAAACGGTGTTTTTCAGTTGGGTTGATAATAAATTGTTGTTCGATATTTTCTAGGCGTTCTAGCCGACTCAAGCCTTTTTGAGCGTGCTGTGCTTGACGAATCACGGGTTGCCAAACAGGGATGCGCAATTGCTTTGCCATCATGTGTGCAACGAGTAGCATTTGGTTGTACCCACGGTCTTTGAGGCGTTCTACTGAAATAGGCATGGGGACGATGGCTTGAGCCCTAGCTAAGCGCAAGCTTAAAAGGCTTTGTGCCAGTAAATTTTGATAGTGCAATTGTTGCTCATACTTATAGCTTTGGATGATGCGATCTATTGGAAAATCATAGTGAAAGGCACAATATATGCTGTGTTCATGGCGATTAACCATTTGTTTAAACCAAGGCAGTTGTGCCCAGCAGTCGGTACAAAGCGAATGATGTTGTTGTCGATCGATACCGCAGAGCAGGCAAGGGGAAACGCTCTGTATTCCTTTTTGGATGAAGTGTTGGATAGATTGGAGCATGTTTTTATTCTAATCATTCTTTTTTGAGTATTTTGCACAGTTTGTGGTGAAGTGCAATCACAACACCACAGCAACCTGTTCGACAAGCTTATTGGTTCAAGCCAATCTGTATTTTAGGATGATCGATCTGTCATCCTAATAATTATTATACATAGGCGTATCGAGGAGCTTCCGGCAGCCAGCGTTTTAAAAGCGCTTGAGCCTGTGCTGGATAATCATTTAGGACTTGTTGAGCCACATAGTGTGCCTGATTGAGTAAATGGTCATCTCGCTCTAATTTGGCTACACGAAAGCCCATATCGCCAGTTTGTTTGGTGCCGAGGAGTTCACCGGGACCACGAATTTCCAAATCTTTTTCAGCAATAATAAAGCCGTCATTGGTCTCACGCATAATGCGTAAACGCTCTTGCCCATTTTGCGATAAGGGATTTTTATACAGCAAGGCACAGAAACTGGCTTTTGCACCACGTCCTACACGACCACGTAGCTGATGTAGTTGTGAAAGCCCTAAGCGTTCTGCATTTTCAATCACCATGATCGAGGCATTCGGGACGTCAACACCGACTTCAATGACGGTGGTTGCAATTAGTAATTGCAATTCATTATTTTTAAATTGCTGCATCACTGCTTGCTTTTCATCGGCCTTCATTTTGCCGTGAACCAGACCAATATTGAGGTCTGGGAAGCGTTCTTTAATTTCATTAAAAGTTGCTTCAGCGGCTTGAGCATCTAAGGTTTCGGATTGTTCCACTAGGGTACAGACCCAATAGGCTTGTTTGCCTTCAGCACAATTGCTGGCAATCCGCTGTAGCACTTCTTCACGACGATCCAGTGGAATAGTGACTGTTTGAATCGGTGTACGACCGGGTGGCAGTTCATCAATGACGGAGGTATCTAAATCGCCATAAGCCGACATAGCCAAGGTACGAGGAATAGGGGTTGCTGTCATCACCAGTTGATGCGGTGTCATGCCATTGAGACCTTTGTTTCGTAGCGCCAAACGCTGATCGACGCCAAAACGGTGTTGTTCATCAATAATCACTAAACCCAATTTGGCAAATTGTACATTGTCTTGAAATAAAGCATGTGTGCCGACCACTAAGTTAGCGGAACCATCTTGAATACTTTGTTCTGCTGCAGCTCGAGCTTTACCTTTTTGCTTGCCTGAAAGCCAGGACACGGTTAGACCCATAGGCTCAAACCATTTTTTGAAATTTAGATAATGCTGTTCGGCCAAAATTTCTGTCGGCGCCATCATGGCCACTTGCCAACCTTCCTCGAGCGCATGACAGGCTGCAACGCCTGCGACTAGGGTTTTACCTGCACCTACATCACCTTGTACGAGTCGCAGCATAGGTTTGTTCTTTTTCAGATCGACCGCAATTTCTTTGGACACGCGTTTTTGTGCGCCGGTCATTTCAAATGGCAGCGTACTTAAAAGTTGTTTGGTGAAGTTCTTACTTGTAGAGAATGACGGTGCTTCGATTTGTTGAATATAAGCACGGCGGCTGAGCAAACTGACCTGATGGGCAACCAATTCTTCGAAAATTAAACGTTGCTGTGCAGGATGAGAACCTTGGCTCAGTTGCAACATATTGGCATCGACAGGGGGATGATGAATATAGTCCAAAGCCTGTTTTAGTGCATAGCCATTGGTGAATTTTTCTGGCAGTAATTCAGGTAAGTCATCACTATATAACTGTAGTGCTTGTTTGACGTATTCACGTAGTTTGGGCTGTGTTAAGCCTTCGGTTGCAGGGTAAATCGCAGTGAGTTGGGTTTGTGGTAAAGGCGTGTGTTCAGTAATCACCTGTAGTTCAGGATGATACATTTCTAAGCCACGAGCACCAACACGGACTTCACCAAAAATCCGTAAACGATTGCCCGGTTTTACCCGATCAGTAATGCCTTTGTAGATATGGTAAAAACGTAAAGTAACTTTGCCACAGTCGTCATCCAGTAGGGCGGCCATCGATTTACGCTTTCCGGGTGGAAAGTCGATACTTTTGACTGTACCTTCCAGTAAATAACTTCGACCCACGGTCAATTGGTTCATGGGGATGATCGTGCTACGATCTTCATAGTCGCGTGGCAGATGAAACAAAAGATCATCTGTCGTGAAAATATTTAGTTTTTCAAGTAAAGCAGCGGCGGCATTGCCAACCCCTTGCAATTGATGGACGGCAGCCATGTCCCCTCAACTTCGGTTTATATGATCTAAATGGATCAGTTCTGAGAATAGGTCGTTTGATGCATATTCTATTTATCGGTTATGGTAAAACATCGCAACGTGTTGCTAAACAATTATTTCAGCAAGGTCACCAAATTACCACAGTGAGTCGTAGTGCGAAAGAGGATGATTTTGCAGAACATTTAATCCAAGATATTCACCAACTGGATTTGTCGCAGGTTCAACCGATTGATGCTGTCTATGTTCTTTTGGCTCCTGCACGCCATGCTCAATTCAATGCTGTGGATGTTTACCGACACACTTATGTCGATTCTGTACAGCCAATTGTTCAAGCATTAGCACATCATCCAATACAACGTTTAATCGTGGTGTCGTCCACTCGTGTCTATGGTGAGCATGCGGGGGAGCGCATTGATGATGACACTGTGCCACAACCGATCGATGAGCAGGGGATGTTGTTACGCGAAATGGAGCATCGCTACTCACAAGCATTTCCTACCGAATGCGTGATTGTACGTCCATCTGGGATTTATGGCACATCGACAAAACGAATGCAGAAACTGGCCGAAACGACTCATCGCTATCCCAATATCCATTGGTCAAATCGAATACATATCGATGATTTGGCAAAATTTCTGTGTCATCTACTTCACGTGGAACATCATGAAAAATCATATATTTGTACTAATAATCAACCTCAACCCTTGCATGAGCGAATCTTGGAATTGCAAAGAGCTATGCATTTACCCGAATTGGTTTTAGAGAGCGAAGCAGAAACAGGGAAAAAGCTTTATGCAACGCGGATGATGGAGAGTGGTTTTAAGTTGGCGCACGATTGATTGTGATGTGTAGTGTAAAATTGGTGTGACGTATAAATTTCAGTGCAGCTTTGTGAGTATTAAAAAAAATTCTATAAATGAATAAGATAGGTATTTTACAACATGGATTGTTCAAATTTTCGAATGGATCTCAAAGGCTAAAAATTAAATAATGACAAAATCATTTGCTGAACTTACTCAGAATCTACCCCATAGACCGATTTTGGAAAAAGCTTTGAGTTATTTTGAGAATTTACCAAAGATCGCGATTGATTGTGGTTGTGGTGCAGGAAATGAATCATCATTTCTACTCCGTCATAATTTTAAAGTATATGCATTTGATCCATCTGTTGACGCTAAAAATATCTGTCTAAGTAAATTTAAAGACAATAAGAATTTTTTATTTTCTAATCAGGCCTTTGAAGACTATAGCTTTCCTAAAGCTAGTTTAATTATTGCTTTATTCAGTTTATTTTTTTGTTCTACGGATTCGCTTGAAAGTGTTTTAAAGAAAATGCAGGAATCCTTAAGTGAGCAAGGCATCTTACTCATACAACTGTTAGGGAAAGATGATGATTGGGTAAATAATTTTTCTGAAAAATTTATAGGTTTTGAACAGGAAGAACTTAAACAATTGTTTGATGCGGACTTTGATATTATTTATATCGATGAATTTAAAGGCAATAAACCACTAGCCAATGGAACTCCAAAATTTTGGAATATACATACTTTAATTTTAAAAAAGAAAATATTAAATACTTTTGTATAGTCCAAAAAAAAGAGACAAGCTTTTTACAACTTGTCCCTGATTTTGCTCATCTTCTTCCGCTTTTATGGCGAAAAAATCAGAACGGTTTATTTCTTCTTACGTTTCAAGCGTTTTTTGGCTTGTTCAGCAGCCACTTTATCAAGTGCTTCTTTTAACTCTTCATCACTAAAGGTCGTAATGTGTTGCAACATTTGCAGTGTCACATCATCCAAAACGAGGTTGGCATATTGCGCAACATTTTGGAAATTTTCATCAAACACAATGGCGTTGTTTTCATTGGTACTGATATAACCTTGTTGGGTTAAGACTTTAATAAAGCTTTGGAACAATGCCTTATCAAAGAACTCTGGCGAGTTAAATTCATACAACACAGACAGACGTTGACCAACCAAGTGGCTGAGTTCTTCAACCTGACGGGTTGAGATGTTGCCTGAACCACGTTGTGTGATTAAAGCCAAAGTCATGTAGTAACGCTCTAGACTTTGCATCACAGGTGCAGCCAAGACCACTAACTGATTGTGCTGCTCTGAGTTAGGCGCAGGGGAGATCAGGTTGCCTTCTGCATCTTCAGAAATTAGCTTGGCTTTGATCAGTACTTCAGCATACGCACAGATTTGATCTTTAAGTTCTTCATCATTCCATTTAAGGAATAACTCAGCTTTTAAGAACGGATACAGTGTACGAATGACATTAATTAAATCACCACGGCGAATAGAACCATTATGTTCAACCAAAGCGGCAATGAGTGATGGCAAAATAAATGCGTGCAGGATGTTGTTACGGAAGTAGGTTAACAGCACCGCTTGATTATCAGCAATGGCAATAATATCGCCAAGGACATGATTAACACGTTTAATCAGCTTGAGTTTTAAACCATAAGCAATGATTTCTTTACCTGACAGCGGTGTTACTTGCATGCGCTCATCGTAAGGTAAGGCAGTTAAAAGATCGCGATAGGTATCTAACTGCTTAATGCAAATCTCTTCATCTAAAGTATGTTTAGATGTAGCCAATAAAATCAGTGAAAGCAATGAAACTGGGTTCACCACTGCTGCACGGTTAATATTTTCTAAAATCATGTGTGCAGAGCTGTTAATGGCATCCGAAACCTCTGGTGGAATTGGATCGTCATTTTTCTCGATTTTGATGTTGCTTGCATTATGCTGTTTCAATATATCATCAAGGAAAACCGGCTCACCAAAGTTCAAATGAACTTTACCGAAAATACGTTCGATTTTACGCAGAGTTTTCATAATCCCAATGATCGATTCGCCTTCTTTTGGCTTACCATTCATTTCACCAACGTAGGTCGCACCTTCCATTAAACGCTCATAGCCAATATAGGTTGGTAAGAACACGATCGGTTTGGCTGGATTACGTAAATGACCATGGACAGTCATGGCGAGCATGCCGGTCTTCGGTGGTAATAAACGACCAGTACGTGAACGGCCACCTTCGATGAAGTATTCAAGCGGTGTATTACGCGCCAAAATATTGTAGAGGTATTCTTTAAATACGGTGGTGTAGAGACCATTGCCACGGAATGAACGACGAATAAAGAACGCACCGCCGCCACGTAAAATTTGCCCGACAAATGGCATGTTTAAGTTATCGCCCGCAGCAATGTACGGCACCATTAAGCCACGTTTATAGATCACATATGACAATAATAAATAGTCGATATGGCTACGATGACATGGGGTGTAAATGATCTCGTAGTCTTTGGCTAGTTCACGAACGGTACTGAAGTTATGCACTTCGACGCCATCATAAAGCTGTGTCCACAGACGAGTCAGGGCTAAGTCAGCAAAACGTACTGTTGATGCAGAATAGTCAGAAACGATTTCATTTAAATAACCAATCGCACGACGTTCAGCTTCAACCATACTGATTTTACTGCGAATGCTTTCACGACGAATCGCATCTTGCACATCCGTAGATTTGATCAGTCCGTGCATCACATTACGACGGTCGGATAAATCCGGACCCAAAACCACTTCACGCTGCGCATCTAAATAATCATTCAGTGTGCTGACAATATAAGTCGCAGGTGACAAGTTTGGATGTGTAGTTTTGGCATATTCAACCAAACGACGCAAAGACTGTGGCTCATGGAATTCGAGGTACGATTGACGACCGTGCAAACCAATATTGACCAACTGCTTCACTTTGCTTGGTGTAGACCATGTATCGGTAAATAATAATTTAAACCAAGAATCTTCTTTATCGGGTTCACGACCCCACAGCACGGTTACAGGAACGAGCTCAACATCCGCATCAGGATTTTTTTCCAAAACCTCAATTAAACGCAATAAACGAGGTGGAAAGGCATGTGGCGGTGGATTGAGTAAGTTGTCTTCATCATGATGTTGTAAAAACACCACAGAGGCTTTTTCTGTTTGTGTACCCACAGTCATTGGGTCGAGTGCAGGGTGTAGCTTTAAACGACGGGTTTCACCATCGACAATTAAAGCATTACTCCGTGAATGATTTTGCAGAACGTAGCAGGTAGTTTTCGTTGTCTGTACGCCGGTATCTGTATCGGTTTCAGTCACTACAGGTTCTACAGGGACTTCACCTAAAACATGCGGTGTTACCACAAGGTCAAGCAGTTTACTCGAAAGCTTTCGATACATCTGACCAAAGCCGCTCTTGGACATACAAACTCCTACTTTTCATGACCAAACCACAGAGATTCTGAGGGGAATCTATTCTGCGTAATTGTACTTAAAAACTGTATGTCATTTTCTGACAAATTGCATAGATATTGTAAGATTTTATCGTTAAAAAACGTATTTTTAGCAGTTATATTGCATCAGCAAGGTGACAGATCAGTCAGCGAATCTTTAGGGTTTTAGTCTGGATTTATGGCAAAATGGAAAATATATTTAAACATCTGTTGATGTTGCCTGCGTTAGCTTAATCCCGAATGATAGATAGGTTTGTTATGAATGCCTTAACACAAGAGTTGGTTGATTTACTCAGCCTTGAAAAATTAGAAGAAAATATTTTTCGTGGGCAAAGCCGAAATTTGGTCGGGAAACGTGTCTTTGGTGGACAGGTTTTAGGTCAGGCGCTCCGTGCGGCATCTTATACGACAGATCGACCAGCTCATTCCTTACATGCCTATTTCTTATTCGGCGGTGATATCAATGCACCGATCATTTATGAAGTGGATCGTATTCGCGATGGACGCAGTTTTGTGAGTCGTCAGGTGCGTGCGATTCAACATGGTAAAACGATTTTTATGTGTATGGTGTCATTTGCAGAGCAAGAAGACGGGTTGAACTATCAAGTTGCAGAGCCAGAATATCCAGCCGTGGAAGATTTAAAATCTGAAGCTGAGCTGAAACGAATGATGGTGGAATTTGTCCCTGAAAACGTCCGTGCATCTTTTATGCGCGACCGTCATGTGGAAATTCGCCCGATTGATCCGCAAAACCCGTACCAACCGCAGCCTGCTGCGCCATCGTATGCACACTATATTCGTACCCATGACACGATTGCTGCCGATGTTGATGACATCTCTTTACATCAGGCCATTGCAGCATTCTATTCAGACTTTACATTGATGACGACTGCACTACGTCCACATGGTTTAAGTTATTTATCACCAAGTTTACAGTGTGCGAGTATTGATCATGCCATGTATTTCCATAAGCCATTCCGTGTAGATGAATGGATGCTTTATGACATGGATGCCACCGTCAGTGCCAGTTCACGTGGTCTAAATTTTGGTCGCATGTGGCAAAACGGTGAGTTGGTCTGTAGTACGACACAAGAAGGCTTGATCCGTTTACGCGAAATTGAAACCCAATAAGTTTTGAGCACTATGTGTTAAGTCGTAAAAGCTGAATACTGGAAAAAACCGAATCTTCTGATTCGGTTTTTTATTAGCTTTATTTATCTGTATGAGCCTACTCGTAGATTTGATCTATCTCGTTAGTGTCTTTCGGCATAGGTTAAATTAAGCTGAATTCGGGCTTTGCAGAAATGCAGCAGTACATGTGACAAAAAATTCCTCGATTCCCAATGGGTCGCATGGCATAGTGCCTGAATAAAGGATGATAAATGCAAGGCACAATGAGCTTAAATACGCAGATTTTAATTGCCGCAATATTGGGTGTGGCATTTGGGTTTTTATTAATTCAGTTTCCAGAGACGCAGTTTTTATCCGCCAGCCTGTATGGCTTGGGGATTGCCAGTAGTATTTTTATTGGCTTGCTGAAAATGATCTTGGTTCCGCTGATCTTTAGTTCGATTGTGGTGGGGGTATCGAATTTACAAGCGGGTGGTCAGCTGAGTCGAACGTGGAAAATTACCTTAGCGTGCTGTGTCACCACCACGACTTTGGCACTGATCTTAGGTCTAGCATGTGCGCATATTTTTAAAGTTGGGCAGGGCGTGGACATCATCATGTTCCAAGATGCAATGCAACAGCATCAGAGTCCTGACACCCTCACAGCAGGTTCATTCTTTACCAATTTTATTCAAAATACACTGATCAATCCGTTTAAAGCCTTTAGTGATGGCAATGTACTCGCTGTCGTGGTGTTTTCACTATTTCTCGGTGTGGCCTTGGTCAAAGGCGGTGAAAAGTTCCGAAGTGTGAGAAAGCTCAGTCAGCAATTTTTCGACATCATGATGATGATCATTGGTTGGGTGATGAAGCTTGCACCGATTGGTATTTTTGCATTATTGGCTAAATTGATTGCTACAGAAGATATTTCGGTGTTGAGTCGCCTCGCGGAGTTTGCTGCCGTAGTCACAGGGACCACGATTTTCCATGGGGCAGTGGTGTTACCTCTGTTGCTTTGGATTTTTGGGAAAATGAGTCCACTGACATTTTTTAGAGGAACACGAGCTGCCTTAATCACTGCTTTTGCAACCAGTTCAAGTTCAGCAACGATGCCACTGTCGATGAAATGTGCGCAGGAAAATTTAGGCGTACGTCCTCAAACAGCAGGTTTTGTGATTCCATTGGGCACACAGTTAAATATGGATGGTACAGCGTTGTATGAAGCTGCTGCTGCGTTATTTATTGCTAACTTGATGGGCTTAGATTTAACCTTGGGTCAGCAGTTAATTGTCTGTGCAACCGCCATGATTGCGTCACTCGGCGCACCGGGCATTCCAAGTGCTGGAATGGTGACAATGATTATGGTTTTACAATCGGTTGGGCTTCCTGCAGAAGCCATTGCGATATTGCTGCCGATCGATCGTCTATTGGATACGGTACGGACTGTGGTGAACGTACAGGGTGATATGATGATTAGTGTGGTGGTGGATCGTCATACGCGAGATGTAGATGAACCAGCGTTGTCGAATTAAGCAGATAAAGAGCTAAAATGTGGGTTGTAGACGATCTCCCACAGATGCCCATCTAAGTCTTGAAAATAGCCTGCATAACCACCGTAAAACGTGGGCTGTGCGGGCTTAATTGTTTTTGCACCAGCGCGTTGGGCTTGTTGCATGATTTGATCGACGGCTGCGGGACTGTTGACGTTATGTCCAAGAGACATTTGCGTTGGACAAAACGCTGATGCACTAATTCTGGTGTCATGACTCAGGCTATCTTGTGGCCAGAGTGCGAGCTTTAAACCGTGTTGTAAATCAAAAAATGCCACAGCGCCATGTTCAAATTCAGTCCCAATAATCCCTGCGCTATTAAGGCCTAAACCGTCCTGATAAAACGCGAATGCAGCGTGTAAATCTTTCACGGCCAGTGTAATGACGGAGATGTGAGCGTGCATGGAGATGCTCCTGAACGATGTATTTTTATTTTAGGATGAGACTGAGTATAAATACATTTTAAAGAGAATAGGGAACTTGGAATAAATGTACTTTAAACCTCGAACTTATGACCTTTTCCATCTTGAGTGTGTTGATTGCGCAATAAAAAACGGAGCGTAATGGATGTGAGCACAAAAAAAGCAGGGCGAACCCTGCTTAATACAGATTTTAAATGGTGTTTATGCAACTTTCAGTGCGGCACGTTTTGCAGCAGGAGAGTTGTCGAGGTATGCAATCGCATCTTCCGTTTTTGCTTCATGCACAGGATCGTACCAAGGCATTAAATACCCCAATTGCTGCGACACTAACCAAAGTGGATGTGGCAATAAGCGATTGTCTTTTTGCGCGATACGCGCCCATTCACGCCAAATCCACGGTTTATATACGGCAGGTTTAATCGATGCATAGCGCGAGTCTTGCTGCATGATATGTGCTGCACCATCGACCCATAGACCAAGTACGGCAGCAATCACGATCACACTTTGATAATAGCGAGAAATATAGCCCCCACCGAGATGACGATACAAATCAAAAGCCACGGTACGATGTTCTATCTCTTCTGCACCATGCCATTTTACTAGATCGAGCATATTCGGATCGGCACCGAGGCGTTCCCACTCTTTGTTATATAAAGCATATTTGCCTAGTACGCAGGTCATGTGCTCAACTGTTGCAATCACCCCTAAACGAAAGAGATCCCATTGATGATCCAAAGCTTTAGGTACGTTGAGCCCTAAAGGTTGGTCCGCAAGCAGTTTGCCAAAGAGGAAGTCCATGATTTCAAGGTTGCGTTGAATACTGATATTGCGCTGAGACAGATATTCTTTATTGGCAGAGTTATGCGCCTGAGCATGCATGGCTTCTTGGCGGATAAATGCTTTAACGTCCTCTGCTAGTTTTTCATCTCTAATTTGTGGCAATACTTTGTTATACAGACGGCAAAACCAAAACTCACCAGCCGGTAAGATCATATTAATTTCATTAATAAAATAGCTGACAAATGGTTGGTTGGGCACCCAGTCAACTTGAGTATCTTGCCACTCAAATTTCACTTTGCGTGGCTTAATTTTATATTCGATTGATGATCCAAGTTTTGTGTTTCTCAAGCGGGAGAGTAATTTCATGACCTATCCTTGTTTTTATGTGATCGAGTACACATCTGATGTATTCAGTATCCAAAAAAATCCTGCATTGTGATTAGCAATACAGGACATTTCATTATCTTCAGATGATACTTTTTGTCAGACAATCATCCTTGCGCTGACTTTAAAATTACTGGATTAGTGGTCTGAATTTTTGCCTTCAGCTTGGGGTAAATCTTCAGATGTAGTGTCGACGTCATCGAATGCTTCCGCATCTGCATCGATTTCAATATCATCTTCCGATGCTTCAGGAATGCTATCAAGATCAAACTCTGTCGATTGTTCTAGAGTGAAGTTAAGACGACCCGCCATGACACTCGCTAACTCTTCTAAACCTTGTTTATTCAATGATGAGAACAATTGGATAGAGAAGTTCAGCTTCATTTTTTTCAATGCTGCTTTCACTTCTTGTAGTGCTTTAGAGGCTGGGCCACGGTTTAATTTATCTGATTTGGTGAGCAGTACGTGCACGAACAATTTACGAGAATGTGCCCATTCCAACATCATGACGTCAAAGTGTTGTAGTGGATGACGGATATCCATCAACAGCACAAGACCTTGTAAACTTTCACGGTGTATCAGATAGTTTTCTAACTCTTTTTGCCAAACGATTTTCATCGCTTCAGGTACAGCGGCATAGCCATAACCCGGTAAGTCGACCAAACGTTGATCAGGATTTCCTAGACTGAAAAAGTTGATCATTTGGGTACGACCCGGTTTTTTCGACGCACGTGCCAATTGTTTTTGGTTGGTGAGCGCATTAATGGCACTCGACTTACCCGCATTAGAGCGGCCAGCAAAGGCAATTTCATAGCCGGTATCTTCAACGCAGAGGTTGAGTTTAGGCGCACTCATTAAGAACTCAGCTTTGCGTAGCCAGTTGAGTGAGCGCACAGCATATTCAGTAATTGCAGAGTCTACTTTTTTCTCATAAGTAATCTTTTGCTTCGGCGCATTGGCCGCTTTACTGTTTCGTGATTTTCCTCTGTGCTGATGCATAACCCAACTTCAATAACTGATTTAACAACACGCATTATAAAGGAAGTCGGGCAGGCAAGCGAATTTTGTCGCAGGCAAAGTGAAATTAGAGATTGATCATTTGAATTGGAGATTGTGTTGTAAATTTAGATGCGCTGCTTGGTTGCAAGACATCGGCAAGTTTGTACTGATCGAGACTTTGATAAAACTGTTCTAAAGCTTGGTCTAAGATGTTTTTTAAACCACACTGACTGCGCAGTACGCAGGGTGGGTCGTTGCATTCAACAATCTGGTGATTACCTTGCAAAATCCGTACGATTTGACCGAGCTGAGCCTCAAGTGCTTCAGGGTTTAGACGAATACCGCCACCTTTGCCGCGGCTGGTGATTAACCAGTTTTGCTTTGCCATAAAATGCACAATTTTCACCAAGTGATTACGCGAAACGTGCAGGTCTTCTGCAATTTCAGCAATGTTATAAGGCACATCACGAGGGCGTGCTATATAGAGCAAAATGCGTAATGCATAATCGGTGAATTTATTGAGTTGCATGATAATACTGTGAGTCTGAGAGAAATAAATAAGGGCTAGTCTAGCATAACTAAACTAACCCTTTGTATTTCAGGTGAATAGCTTAGTTAGTGTTTTACACCACCAGTGCCGAAAGCTTCGCTGTGAATATTGCTAGCAGGAATACCACGAGCAATTAAAGCTTTCTGTTGTTCAGCCATAAATGGCATTGGACCGCAAAGGTAATAATCCGCATTGATCGGTAACAGTGCAGTATCCATGCTGCCTAAGTCTAGACGACCAGCAGCATCATAATCTTCACCTAACTTATCATTAGCATGAGGGAACTCATACGCTGTAAAGGTGCTAAGACGTGGGTATTTTGCTTCTAAATCCTGAATGTGTTTATGCATTGCATGCACTTGTTTGCTACGGCAGGCATGGATAAATGTTACAGGTTGTGGCATGTCTAAAGTCACCAACTGATTTAGCATCGCAATCATTGGTGTTAGACCTACACCACCACTGATAAAGACATTGCGTTTTTGGGAATCAATCAGGAAGAAATTACCTGTTGGTGCAGACACTTCGATTTCTGAACCGATCTCCAAGCCATGCAGTGTATTTGATACCCAACCTGGAACCAAGTCACCTTTCTGATCTTCACGTTTTACAGAGATACGTAAGTAGTTGTCTTGTGGGCTGGTAGACAGTGTATATTGACGTGGTTGTTTTAGACCCAGCTCATCGACCAATACACGTACAGAGATGTACTGACCTGCTTCATATTTTGGTAAATCACCACCATCAGAAGGCTCAAGGTAGAATGAGGTGATTTCATCACTTTCAGCCACTTTTTTCGCGATTTTGAAATTACGCCAACCTAACCAACTGCCTTTAGTTTGCTGATGTTGCTCATAAATCGCTTTTTCAGTGCTGATAAACAAGTCTGCCAATTGTCCATATGCTGCTGCCCAAGCTGCAATCAGTGGATCTTCCATTGAAATGCTTAATACTTCACTGATCGAGTGCAGCAAATTTTCGCCGACAATATTATAGTCTGGCGCTTGAATGTTAAGACTCACATGTTTATGCGCAATTAATTCTACAACTGGTAAAAGTACAGATGGGTCCTCAATATTTTCAGCATAAGCCAATACAGCACCCGCCAAGGCTTGTGCCTGAGCACCGCTGCGCTGATGTCCCATGTTAAAGGTTTCTTTGAGGTCAGGGTTATTGCCCAACATACGATTATAGAAGTAACCAGTCAGCGCGACACCATTTTCACGTAGAACAGGAACAGTAGCTTTTACTAGGTCAATTTGCTGCGGAGTCATAGCTGATCTCTCATGGCTGTTATTTATAAGATGTATTTAAAATACATTTTTAAATACATCCGCGCAATACATGTTTTAGTAAAAACCATAAAAAAATTATGGAATATAAAAAGATTCCATAAATTTGTACTTTTTAATTGGGCTTTTAGATTATTTCTTGCCGAAGATAGAACCTAAGAGGCCACGGATAATTTTCTGACCTGTCGACCCGCCCAAGCTGCGTGCAGCACTTTTTGCAAAAGTTCCTACCGTGTCTTGAATCAGTTTTTCACGTTGTTTGGCTGAACGCTCTGCTTCTTTTTGTTGTTCGCGCGCAAGGCGTTCTTGTTCACGTGCTTGCTGTTTGGCGAGTGCATCTGCTTCTTTGGCTTGTTGTTTGGCCAACGCTTCTTGTTCTTTGGCTTCTATTTTATCTTGTTCCGCTTGGACGGCTTGTTGTTGGCGCTCCGCCACTTTATTTTGCAAAAGTTCATAGGCACTTTCACGGTCTGCTTCGGTGTCATACACACCTGCAACAACGCTATTTGCCATGAGTGCTTTGCGTTCTTCTACAGCAATTGGACTAAATGAAGAATAGGGTGGCATCACCCAAGCACGCTCAACGATTTGGGGTGTGCCTTGTTCATCTAGACAACTAATCAGTGCTTCACCGACAGCCAGTTCCGTAATCACTTGATCGACTTTAAACGCAGGATTGGCTCGAAAAGTATCTGCTGCCGTCTTAACAGCTTTCTGATCTTTCGGGGTAAATGCACGTAGCGCATGCTGAACGCGGTTACCCAGTTGTCCTAAAACACTCTCAGGTAGGTCAAGTGGATTTTGCGTTACAAAGTAAATCCCGACGCCTTTAGAGCGAATTAGACGAACCACTTGTTCAATCTTTTCTTGTAAAGCAGGGCTGGCATTATCAAACAATAAATGCGCTTCATCAAAGAAGAACACCAGTTTGGGTTTATCCATATCTCCAACTTCGGGTAATTGTTCAAACAGTTCTGACAGCATCCAAAGTAAGAAAGTCGCATAGAGCTTAGGGGTATTCATTAACTTGTCGGCGGCGAGCAGGTTGATGTTGCCACGACCTTGTGCATCCGTTTGAATGAAATCCATGATATTGAGCGCAGGCTCACCAAAAAACTTGTCACCACCTTGATCGGCCAATGCGAGCAAATTACGTTGAATTGCACCTAAGCTTGCAGGTGATAAATTGCCATATTCATTTTTAAATTCTGCTGCATGTTCACTGACGTAGCTGATCATGGCTTTTAAGTCTTTAAAGTCGATGAGCAATAAGCCCTGATCATCAGCAATACGAAAGACCGCAGATAACACGCCTTCTTGCGTGTCGTTTAAATTCAGAATTCGGGCAAGGAGAAGTGGACCAATTTCAGAAATGGTGGTGCGAATGGGATGTCCTTGTTCACCAAACAAATCCCAAAACACCACAGGGGAGGCAGCAAAAGGAATGCTCTCGATATTTAAACTTTTAATTCGTTCGTCAAACTTAGGATTGCTTTCACCTGCTTTGGCAAGGCTAGAAACATCCCCTTTGGCATCGGCTAAAAATACAGGTACACCCAGCCGAGAAAAACTTTCTGCCAACACCTTCAACGTCACTGTCTTACCAGTACCTGTGGCGCCAGCAATCAAACCATGGCGGTTTGCAAATTGTGAATGAAGCACCACATCTTGTGTGGTGTCTTGTGTTTTTTTGCCAATAATAATTGGTGTACCCATAGATGCTCCTGTATTTATTCGAGTTGCTGTTTATTTAAATGTTGTAGTGCGTTTTCTATATCTTGTATTAAATCTGCAGGATGTTCTAGTCCTATACAGAAGCGAACCAGTAAGCCGGCTTGAATATGTGAATGTTCGAGTACACGCATATCTTTTAAGTTATATAGCATGACTAAACTGACTGGGCCACCCCAGCTAAAACCGAGCTTAAATAGTTTAAGTGCATCACAAAAGCGGCGTACATCTTGCAGGCTATATTTTTCATTAAATACCACGCTGACCAAGCCGGCACTGTGTTGTTCTGTACAAATTTCTTTCCAATACTGATGTCCTGCGGAAGCTTCATCAGCAGGATGTAAAACCTGTACAAAGGCTGGTTGCTGTTTTAGCCAATTTAATAAAGTTAAAGCACTTTGTGACTGGTGTTCATAGCGAAGGCGCATAGAAGCCAGACTGCGTTGTACTTGCGCGGCGTCATCACCAGAGATACTAATGCCTTGAATGGCGTGCGCACGAAACAGTTTGTGATGAAGCTTTTTATCTCGTGTAATTACCGAACCCATCAAAATATCCCCGCCGCCACTTGGGTATTTGGTCAAGGCATGTACACTGATATCGACACTCAGATGCTCAGCACTGAAATCAAAAGCATTAAAGGCAAGTCCTGCTCCCCAAGTATTGTCCAGTGCAGTGAGAATGTTGTGGGCTTGGGCTTTTTTGACCAAGCCGACTAAATCTGGAAACTCTAAAGTGACAGATCCAGCAGCTTCTAACCAAATAAGCTTGGCTTGCGCTGAAGGTGTGAATGAGTTGACATCAATCGGGTTATAAACCTTGACCACGATACTGTAGCGGGTTTCTAGGTTGCGTAGATGTTCCATATTTGGGCCATAGATATTATCTGCGACCCACACTTCATCCCCTTGACTTAAAAAACATGAATTGACCAAATTAATTGCAGATAAACCGCTTGGTGTGAGTAAGTGATACAAGCCACCTTCAATCTGAGCAATCTGATCGCCTAGGGTAAATGTCGTGGGGGTACCATGCGTGCCATAGCTATAGTCATAATCATCGGTCCAATGGCGATTAAATAGCGCATCTGTATTTTCGAAAATTATAGTGGATGCACGAAACAGGGGAGGTTGAACACTATTGATGTATTGCGGTGCCTTTCTTGGTGCATGAATGAGTTCGGTTTGAGGATTCTTTTTCACGTGGCGCTCTGAAATGATCAAAATAATAATGAATGTTCAAAAGAATACGACTAAAACGCATGGATTTACGATGCTTTTGTATAGAAAATTAAGTGAAAAGCAAAGTTGGCTTCATTCTTGCAAAACCGATATCAGAGCAACAACAATAGGTTTAGCGCATGAAGTCGCATTTAAAAGTACATTATTTTCAGCATATTGCTGGCGAAGGGTTCGGCAGTTGTTATGAATTTTTAAAACAGCATCAGGCCAAAATTACGGCCACAGAATTCTTTGCATTACCGGTCGATCAAGCCTTGGATCTCGAGGCTTTGCCGCATGTTGAAGATGTCGATTTACTTATCATTATGGGTGGGACCATGAGTGTAAATGATGAGGCAAATTTCCCATGGTTAAAAATAGAAAAACGGTGGCTGCGACGCTATTTAGCACTCGGTAAACCCGCAATTGGGCTTTGTTTAGGTGGGCAATTGATTGCCAATGCCTTGGGTGGTGCGGTGAGTCGAAATGCACAACAAGAATTGGGTTGGACGACCATCCGTAAGGTCGCTAACGTACCGCATGACTGTTTCAAACTACCTGAAGAGTTTAAAGTCATGCAGTGGCACAGTGAAACATTTGAAATTCCGAAAGGAGCGGTATTACTGGCAGAAAATGATGCATGTCGTAATCAAATGTATCAAATCGGGCAAAATGTTTTGGGCTTCCAATTTCATCCTGAAATTACCCCGGAAGTACTCGATTTATTTTTGGAAAATGATGAAGAAGTGGCATTTTTTTCAGGAACACATGTACAGCCAGTACATGATCTACGGAAAAGCGCAAAAAACAAATTTATTGAGGGAAATCAAATACTAAACCAAGCAATAGAGTATGTATTAAGAAAAAATGCCTATTGATTAAAAGTTAAGCAATTGATCTTGCATAAAAAATGAAAAATATAAGAAAAACAGCAAAAGACATTTGCTTATGCATTAAACAATAGCTATAATGGGCGACCCTTTGATGAAGGGGGTTAGCTACGAATAAAGTAGTTAACATCGTGACAGTCGCGGCATCGATCGTGACCTTAGTGATATTTCACTGCTCTTGACACTTGCCTCTTTTAAAGTGGGGTGAGATGCGTCAAGGGTGATTCTTTATATATTTGGCTTGGAGTTAACTGGTATGTCTAACCAGAGAATTCGTATCCGTCTTAAGTCTTTTGATCACCGTCTAATTGATCAATCAGCTCAAGAAATCGTAGAAACAGCAAAACGTACTGGCGCACAAGTTTGTGGTCCAATCCCGATGCCTACACGTATCGAACGTTTTAACGTTTTAACATCACCACACGTTAACAAAGATGCGCGTGACCAATACGAGATCCGCACTTACAAACGTTTGATCGACATCGTTCAACCTACAGATAAAACTGTTGATGCATTGATGAAGTTGGATCTTGCAGCTGGTGTTGATGTTCAGATCGCTTTGGGTTAAGGCTTTCGGTTAATTAACGCTCTAAGTTAATTAGGCCGCTTTTTTAGAGGTTTATGCACATGGCTATTGGTTTAGTCGGTCGCAAGTGCGGTATGACACGTATCTTTACAGATGCTGGTGTTTCTGTACCTGTAACAGTGATTGAGGTTGATCCTAACCGCATCACACAAATCAAAACGCTTGAAACTGATGGTTATCAAGCGATTCAAATCACTACTGGTGAACGTCGCGAATCTCGCGTAACTAATGCTCAGAAAGGTCACTTTGCGAAAGCTGGTGTTGCTGCTGGTCGTCTAGTTCAAGAATTCCGCGCTACAGAAGCTGATCTTGAAGGTCGTGAAGTTGGCGGAACTATCGGTGTAGATGTGTTCACAGTGGGTCAAATCGTTGACGTTACTGGTACATCTAAAGGTAAAGGTTTTCAAGGTGGTGTTAAGCGTTGGAACTTCCGTACTCAAGACGCTACACATGGTAACTCTGTATCTCACCGTGTTATCGGTTCTACAGGTCAAAACCAGACTCCTGGTCGCGTGTTCAAAGGCAAAAAAATGCCTGGTCACTTAGGTGCTGAACGTGTAACTACACAGGGTCTTGAAATCGTTGCTATCGACGCAGAACGTTCAGTTCTAGTTGTTAAAGGCGCGGTTCCTGGTGCTACTGGTGGCGACGTTACTGTTCGTCCTACTATCAAGGCCTGAGGGGAAATAACGTGAATTTAAATACTGTTTCCGGCTCTGCTGTTGAGTTATCTGAAGTTGCGTTTGGTCGTGATTTTAACGAAGCTCTTGTACACCAAGTTGTTACAGCTTACTTAGCTGGTGGTCGTCAAGGTTCTAAAGCGCAAAAATCACGTGCTGACGTTTCTGGCGGTGGTAAAAAACCTTTCCGTCAAAAAGGTACTGGCCGCGCTCGTGCTGGTTCTATTCGTAGCCCAATCTGGGTTGGTGGTGGTAAAACTTTTGCTGCTCGTCCACAAGACTGGTCTCAAAAAGTAAACCGTAAAATGTATCGCGGTGCTATGCAATGCATCCTGGCTGAGCTTGTTCGTCAAGATCGCCTTGTTTTAGTTGAAGAGATTGCTGTTGCAGCTCCAAAAACTAAAGAATTGCTTGCAAAACTTAACGACTTGAATGCACCTCGTGCATTAATCGTTACAGATGCTGTTGATGAGAACTTGTATCTTGCTGCTCGCAACATTCCATACGTTGATGTGGTTGATGCTGCTGCAATCGATCCTGTTAGCTTGATCGCGTTCGATAAAGTTGTTATGTCTGTTGCTGCTGCTAAGAAAATTGAGGTAGAACTCGGATGAACAACGAACGTATCTATCAAGTCCTACAAGGACCTGTATTCTCAGAAAAAGCACAAGTTTTAGGCGAAACTGCTGGTGTTCAAGTGTTCAAAGTTGCACTAGATGCAAACAAACTTGAAATCAAAAAAGCCGTTGAGCAACTATTTGGTGTTCAAGTTGTTAAAGTTAACACAACGATCACTAAAGGTAAGACTAAACGCTTTGGTAAAACATTAGGACGTCGTTCTGATGTTAAAAAAGCATACGTCACCCTGAAAGCTGGCCAAGATGTTGAAATGGCTGACTTGGGCGATACCGCTGAAAACGCAGCGGAATAAGGACGAAAATTATGCCGATTCAAAAATGTAAGCCAACGTCTCCAGGACGTCGCTTTGTAGAGAAAGTGGTTCATAACCACCTTCACAAAGGCGCGCCATATGCTCCGTTGGTTGAAGCTAAAAAACGTACTGGCGGTCGTAATAACAACGGTCACATTACAACTCGTCACGTTGGTGGTGGTCATAAACAGCACTACCGTATCGTAGACTTCAAACGTAACAAAGACAGCATCCCAGCTGTAGTTGAGCGTATTGAATACGATCCAAACCGTACAGCTCATATTGCTTTATTGAAATATGCTGACGGTGAACGTCGCTATATTATTGCACCTAAAGGCCTTCGCGCTGGTGATCAAGTTCAGTCTGGTAACGATGCTCCAATCCGTCCAGGTAACTGCTTGCCACTTCGCAACATGCCTATCGGTTCTACTCTTCACAACATCGAGCTTAAAATCGGTAAAGGCGCACAATTAGTACGTTCTGCTGGTACATCTGCTCAATTGTTGGGTCGTGACGGTTCTTACGCTATCATTCGTCTTCGTTCAGGCGAAATGCGTAAAGTACACGTTGAATGCCGTGCTGTGTTAGGTGAAGTTTCTAACTCAGAAAGCAACCTTCGTTCACTTGGTAAAGCAGGTGCATCACGCTGGCGTGGCGTTCGTCCTACCGTACGTGGTATGGCGATGAACCCAGTAGACCATCCACATGGTGGTGGTGAAGGACGTAACAAAGGTATTCAACCTGTAAGTCCATGGGGTCAAAAAGCTAAAGGGTACAAAACACGTACCAACAAGCGTACGACTAAGATGATCATTCGCGACCGTCGCGTTAAGTAACAAGTAAAGGAATCTGACAATGCCTCGTTCTCTGAAAAAAGGCCCATTCGTCGATGCGCACTTGTTCGCTAAGGTTGAAGCGGCTATCGCGGCTAATAACCGTAAGCCGATCAAAACTTGGTCGCGTCGTTCGATGATCTTACCGGATTTTGTTGGTCTAACAATTTCTGTACACAATGGCCGTAACCATGTTCCAGTGATTGTATCTGAGCATATGGTTGGTCATAAATTAGGTGAATTCGCGCCAACTCGTACCTATCGTGGTCACGGTGTTGACAAGAAGTCTAAACGTTAATAGGTGCTATGATGGAAGTAACTGCTAAATTACGCGGTGCCGCTATCTCGGCACAAAAAGCACGTTTGGTTGCAGACCTAATTCGCGGCAAATCTGTTGCGCATGCTTTGAATATCTTAAACTTCAGCAACAAAAAAGCTGCAGTTTTAGTTAAAAAAGCATTGGAATCTGCGATTGCAAACGCTGAACACAATAACAGTTTAGATGTAGACGACCTTAAAGTTTCTACGATCTACGTTGATGAAGGCATGAGCCTGAAACGTATTTTGCCACGTGCTAAAGGCCGTGCAGATCGTATTACTAAGCGTACTTGTCACATTACCGTTAAGGTAGGGGTTTGATATGGGTCAGAAGGTTCATCCAATCGGTATCCGCCTAGGTGTTGTGAAACGTCATAACGCTAACTGGTATGCGAATCCGAAACAATATGCTGAATATTTGCTAAAAGATCTTCAAGTTCGTGAGTTTTTAACTAAAAAACTTAAGAATGCGATGGTAAGCAATATTCTTATCGAACGCCCTACAGGCGCAGCTAAAGTAACTATTAGCACTGCACGTCCTGGTATCGTGATCGGTAAAAAAGGCGAAGACATTGAGAAATTACAACGCGAATTAACAGCCATTATGGGTGTTCCTGCGCAAGTAAGTATCAACGAAATCGATCGCCCAGATTTAGACGCTCGTTTAGTTGCTGAAGCAATCGCTTCTCAATTAGAAAAACGTGTAATGTTCCGTCGTGCTATGAAGCGTGCGGTTCAAAACTCTATGCGTGCTGGTGCTAAAGGTATCAAAGTAGAAGTTTCAGGCCGTCTAGGTGGTGCTGAGATTGCTCGTACTGAATGGTATCGTGAAGGTCGTGTACCTCTTCATACTCTTCGTGCTGACATCGACTATGCTACTATGCGTGCTGAGACTACTTACGGTACGATCGGCGTTAAAGTATGGATCTTCCGTGGTGAGATCTTGGGCGGCATGAAACAAGTCATGAACCCAGCTCCAGCTGAAGAACGTCCAGCTAAACGTGGCCGTGGTCGTGGTGAAGGTCAAGAGCGTCGTGGTCGTCGCAATGATCGTTCTGCTGAAAAAGGAGAATAATCCATGTTACAACCTAAACGTACTAAATTCCGTAAAGTGCAAAAAGGCCGTAACACTGGTCTAGCACATCGCGGTAGCTCAGTATCTTTTGGTACTATTGCACTTAAATCAGTTGAACGTGGTCAAATGACAGCACGTCAAATTGAAGCAGCGCGTCGTACAATCAGCCGTCGTATTAAACGTGGTGGTAAGATCTTTATCCGTGTTTTCCCAGACAAACCAATTACTGAAAAACCATTAGAAGTTCGTATGGGTAAAGGTAAAGGTTCTGTGGAATACTGGGTTTGCCAAATCAAACCAGGTAAAGTCTTGTACGAAATTGATGGTGTTAACGAAGAACTTGCTCGCGAAGCGTTTACGCTTGCTGCTGCAAAACTTCCGTTTAAAACCACTATCGTGACTCGGACGGTAATGTAATGAAAACTAATGATCTACGTGAAAAGTCGGTAGAAGAGTTGACAGCTTTGCTTGATGAGCAACAGCTTAACCAATTCCGTCTTCGTATGGCGAAAGCAACTGGTCAATTGGGTAAATCGCACGAAGTTGCGCTTACTCGTAAGACAATTGCTCGTATTAAGACCCTCCTTACCGAAAAACAGGGGAACGGACAATGAGTGAACAAACAGTTCGCACGTTAACCGGTAAAGTAGTTAGCGACAAGATGGACAAGTCTATCGTTGTTCTTATCGAACGCCGCGTTCAACACCCGTTGTATGGCAAATCAATCCGCCGTTCAACTAAATTACACGCTCATGATGAAAACAATGTTGCTAAAGTTGGTGACGTAGTAAGCATCAAAGAAAGCCGCCCAATTTCTAAAACTAAGTCTTGGACTTTAGTTGAAGTTGTTGAAGCTGCTGCTGAGTAATTAAACGTTCTTGCATCATCGGTCAATTTCGAGTACTCTTTGAGCCTTTCGAAATTGCGACCGGTGATGCTCGGTTTTGGAGTAGGGCAATGATTCAAACCGAAAGTATGCTAGACGTAGCAGACAACAGTGGTGCTCGCCGCGTACAATGTATTAAAGTACTTGGTGGTTCACATCGTCGTTATGCTTCTGTTGGCGACATTATTAAAGTTACTGTAAAAGAAGCTATTCCACGCGCACGTGTTAAAAAAGGTGACGTGATGAATGCTGTAGTTGTACGTACAAAATTCGGCATCCGTCGTGCAGATGGTTCAGTTATTCGTTTCGACGATAACGCAGCTGTTATTTTGAACAACAACAAAGCGCCGATTGCAACTCGTATTTTCGGACCAGTGACTCGTGAACTTCGTACTGAACAGTTCATGAAAATTATTTCATTGGCTCCTGAAGTTCTATAAGAGGCACTCATGGCTAAGATTAAAAAGGGCGATCAAGTAATTGTGATCGCAGGTAAAGAAAAAGGCAAACAAGGTACTGTTTTGTCTGTTTCAAATGACCGTGTTAAGGTTGAAGGCCTTAACTTGGTAACGAAGCATCAAAAGCCTAACCGAGCTACTGGCGCTGAAGGCGGCATCGTAACTCAAGAAGCTGAGCTTCATATCTCTAACGTGGCAATTTTTAATGCTACAACCCAAAAGGCTGACCGTGTTGGTTACCAAGTGATTGAAGGCGTGAAAACTCGCGTATTCAAATCTAATGGTGAATCAGTGGCGGTAGCGAAGTAATAGGTTGACTAGGCAATGGCCAGACTTAAAACGCGTTACAACGACGAACTTAAGGCTCAATTAAAAGAAACATTGGGCGTTAAGAATGTGATGGATATTCCTCGCATTACAAAAATCACCATCAACATGGGTGTTGGTGCTGCATCAGCTGACAAGAAATTGTTAGATGGCGCTCTTTCTGATATGCAAGCAATTGCTGGTCAAAAACCAGTACTTACTTTAGCTCGTAAATCTATCGCTGGTTTCAAAATCCGTGATGGTTGGCCGATCGGCTGTAAAGTTACTTTACGCGGCGAACGTATGTACGAATTCTTAGACCGTTTGATCTCTATCGCGATCCCTCGTATCCGTGACTTCCGTGGTTTCTCTGCGAAATCATTCGATGGTCGTGGTAACTACTCAATGGGTCTTAAGGAACAAATCATGTTCCCTGAAATCGATTTTGATAAGATTGATCGTATTCGTGGTATGGACATTACCATCACTACGACTGCTCGCACCGATGACGAAGGCCGTGCGCTTATGCGTGCATTCGGCTTCCCGTTCAAATAAGAGGTCGATATGGCTAAGAAAGGTATGATTAATCGCGAATTGAAACGCGAAGCTACTGTTGCTAAATACGCTGCGAAACGTGCTGAATTAAAAGCAATTATCGCAAACGTTAATGCATCAGACGAAGAACGTTTCGAAGCGATGATGAAATTTCAAGCATTACCACGTAATGCGTCTCCAGTACGTCTACGTAACCGTTGTGGTTTAACTGGTCGTCCTCATGGTTACTTCCGTAAGTTCGGCTTAAGCCGTAACAAATTACGTGAAACAGTAATGCAAGGTGATGTACCGGGCGTTGTTAAGGCAAGCTGGTAAGGAGCACTATAAATGAGTATGCAAGATACCGTTGCCGACATGCTAACACGTGTTCGTAACGCACAAATGGCAAAGAAACAAACTGTTTCTATGCCAAACTCAAAGTTGAAAGTTGCGATTGCTAACGTACTTCAACAAGAAGGTTATATCGCTGATGTAGCTGTTGCTGACAATGAAGGCAAAGCGACTTTAACGATTACTTTAAAATATTTCGAAGGCAAACCAGTTATTGATACTGTGAAACGCGTAAGCCGTCCTGGTCTACGTCAATATCGCGGTAAAGATGCACTTCCTAGCGTTAAGCAAGGTTTAGGTATTGCAATTGTTTCTACAAGCAAAGGCATCATGACTGATCGCGCTGCACGTGCTGCAGGTATCGGTGGTGAAGTTATTGCTTTTGTTTCTTAATAGGTGATTCCTCATGTCTCGTGTGGCTAAAGCCCCAGTAACTGTACCTAACGGTGTTACAGTTACTCAGAACGGCCGGCAGGTCGAAGTGAAAGGCAGCAAAGGTACATTGTCTTTCAACCTGCATGCGCTGGTCGAGCTAAAACAGGAAGACGGTACTCTAGTTATTGCTCCTAAAGCTGAATCTAAAGATGCTTGGATGCAAGCTGGTACTGCTCGCGCTGTGCTTAACAACCTTGTAAAAGGTGTTAACGAAGGTTTCGAACGTAAGTTACAGCTTATCGGTGTTGGTTATAAAGCTGCGGTTAAAGGTAACATTGTTAACCTTAACCTTGGTTTCTCTCACCCGATCGACTACAACCTTCCTGAAGGTGTAACTGCAGAAACTCCTACTGCAACTGAAATTGTACTTAAATCAGCTGATAAAGCTAAATTAGGTCAAGTTGCTGCAGAAATCCGTGGTTACCGTCCGCCAGAGCCTTATAAAGGTAAAGGTGTTCGTTATTCTGACGAAGTTGTACTTCGTAAAGAAGCTAAGAAGAAATAAGGCGCGAGGTTCTTATGAACGAAAAGAAACAATCCCGTTTGCGTCGTGCGAAAAGCACACGCTTGCACATCCGTGCATTGGGTGCGACTCGTTTGTGTGTAAACCGCACTCCGCGTCACATCTATGCTCAAGTTATCTCTGCAGATGGTGGCAAAGTATTAGCGCAAGCTTCTACTTTAGACGCTACTCTACGTGCTGGTACTACTGGTAACGTTGAATCGGCTCAGAAAGTTGGTGCTTTAATTGCAGAACGTGCTAAAGCGGCTGGTGTAACTAAAGTTGCATTTGACCGTTCTGGTTTCAAATATCATGGTCGTATCAAAGCCTTGGCTGATGCTGCTCGTGAAAACGGCTTGGAGTTCTAATCATGGCTAAAGTTGAACAAAACGAAGGTCTTGTTGAAAAGCTGGTTGCCGTTGATCGTGTAGCCAAAGTTGTTAAGGGTGGTCGTATCTTCTCTTTCACAGCATTAACTGTTGTGGGTGATGGTAATGGTCGCGTAGGTTTTGGTCGTGGTAAAGCACGTGAAGTTCCAGCTGCTATTTCTAAAGCACTTGAAGCTGCTCGTCGCAACATGATTACTGTTGACCTTGTTGACGGTACTGTTCAGCACCCTATCAATGCTCGTCACGGTGCAAGCCGCGTTTACATGCAACCTGCTTCTGAAGGTACTGGTGTAATTGCTGGTGGCGCTATGCGTGCAGTTTTAGAAGCTGTAGGTGTACGTAACGTATTAACTAAGTGTTATGGTTCTACTAACGCTGCTAACGTAGTAAACGCAACTTTTAACGGTTTGCGTGATATGACTTCTCCTGAGAAAGTTGCTGCGAAACGTGGTTTATCAGTAGCACAAATTCAAGGGTAATCAATCATGAAAACGATTAAAGTTACCCAGACTAAATCTTCATCGCATCGCTTGAAAAATCACAAGCTTAGCCTTAAAGGTTTAGGTCTGCGTCGTATTGGTCATACAGTTGAAGTGCAAGATACGCCTTCTAACCGTGGTATGATCAACCAAGTTTACTATATGGTTAGTGTAGAGGAATAAGCCATGACTCTGCGTTTAAATACAATTGCACCTGCAGAAGGTGCTAAGCGTGACAACCTTCGTTTAGGCCGTGGTATCGGTTCTGGCGTTGGTAAGACTGGTGGCCGTGGTGTCAAAGGTCAAAACTCACGTAAGAGCGGTGGTACACGTCCTGGTTTCGAAGGTGGTCAAACTGCGTTATATCGTCGTTTACCTAAATTCGGTTTCACTAGCCAAATGGCTTTGAAAACTGCTGAAGTACGTTTATCAGAACTTGCTAAAGTTGAAGGCGACATCGTGTCTCTTGAAACTTTAAAAGCTGCTAACGTTGTACGTAAAGATATGTTGCGTGCACGCATCGTACTTTCTGGTGAAATTACTCGTGCATTCACTGTTCAAGGTGTTGCATTGACTAAAGGCGCTAAAGCTGCTGTTGAAGCTGCTGGCGGTAAAGTCGAGGAGTAATCCCCAGTGTCTATGACTCCTAGTTCGACAGGTCATGTTAACATGATGAAAGGCCAACCTTTTCATGTGAAATATCGTGAAATTATTCGCCGTATGATGTTCCTCATCGGGGCGTTGTTGGTTTTTCGACTGGGAGCACATATTCCAGTACCGGGCATTAACAATGCCGCACTAGAGAATCTGTTTAATGCAAACCAAGGTACGATCCTTGGTTTGTTTAACATGTTCTCAGGTGGTGCATTAGAGCGTATGTCAATTCTTGCTCTTGGGATTATGCCGTATATCTCTGCATCGATTATCGTGCAGTTAATGTCTACGGTTGTTCCTTCGCTGGAAGCTTTAAAGAAAGAAGGCGAACAAGGTAAGCGTAAGATCAATCAATATACGCGACAAGGCACATTGTTTCTTGCACTTGTGCAAGCTGTTGGGATGTGTGCAGGTCTGATTAGTCAAAATATTACTTTGACTAGTGGACTTGCTTTTTACGTTCCTGCTGTAACTTCTTTGGTTGCAGGTACAATGTTCCTGATGTGGTTAGGTGAGCAAATTACTGAGCGTGGAGTAGGGAATGGTATTTCCATGATCATCTTCGCTGGTATCGTTGCTGGTTTGCCGAACTTGGTTCTGCAATCTTTAACCTCAGTAGATAATGGGCAATCAAGTTTAATTGGTCTTGCAATCTTTGCATTGCTATCTGTTGCAGTGTTAGCAGCAATTGTGTTTATTGAGAAGGCGCAGCGTCGCATTCCAGTAAACTATGCTCAAAAACAACAAGGTCGTCGTGTATTTACTGCTCAGCAAACACATTTGCCATTAAAAATTAATATGGCGGGTGTGATTCCTGCAATTTTTGCGAGTTCATTGCTATTGTTCCCAGCGAGCTTAGGGCAATGGGTTGGCAGTGCAGACCCAAATGCTGGTGTGATTAAACGTGGCCTACAAGATTTGGCACTCGTATTGTCGCCGGGTCAACCGATGTATTTGGTGCTATTTGGTGCATTAATTATCTTCTTCTGTTACTTCTATACTGCGCTAGTATTTAGCCCGAAAGAAGTGTCAGAGAATTTAAAACGTAGTGGTGCTTATGTACCGGGTATTCGTCCTGGTGAGCAAACTGCACGCTATTTAGATCATATTTTGAATCGTTTGACTTTTATTGGCGCGGTTTATATCACAATCATCTGTTTAATGCCGATGATTCTACAAAGCTCATTTGGTATTCCATTTAGCTTAGGTGGTACGTCTTTACTGATCGTAGTGGTGGTGGTGATGGACTTTATGGCTCAGCTCCAAGCTCATCTCACATCGCATCAATATGACAATCAATCGTTAATGCGTAAAACGACTGCTCATCCGAAAGGATAAGCGCACTTAGAGGTTTCATTATGAAAGTTCAAGCTTCTGTAAAGAAAATTTGTGGTAGCTGTAAAGTTATCCGTCGTAATGGGGTTATTCGCGTAATTTGCAGCGCAGAACCTCGTCATAAGCAGCGTCAAGGTTAATCTGATCAAGACCTGTTGATTTCAGTAGGCTAATTAGGTTATTATCCGCCCCTCAAAGATTTTGTCGGGCGGTTGATTATCTTAACTGCCTTTTTGGAGAAAATTGAATGGCTCGTATTGCCGGTGTAAACATTCCGGATAACAAGCATGCTGTTATCTCTCTAACGTACATTTTTGGTATTGGTCGCCACACTGCAAAAGCTATCTTAGCTGCTGCTGGTATTGCACCAACAACTAAAATTCGTGAATTAGATGACGCTCAGCTTGATGCGATTCGTGCAGAAGTTACTAAGGTTCCTACCGAAGGTGATTTACGTCGCGAAATTTCCATGAACATTAAACGTTTAATGGATTTAGGCTGCTACCGCGGTCTTCGTCATCGTCGCAGCTTGCCTGTCCGTGGTCAACGCACCAAAACTAACGCACGTACCCGTAAAGGTCCGCGCAAACCTATTAAGAAATAAGATTTCTGGAAGCTAAAAGATGGCTAAAGATACTCGCACACGCAAGAAGGTCACTCGTACCGTCTCTGAAGGTGTTGCACACATTCACGCTTCTTTTAATAACACCATTGTGACTATTACCGATCGTCAAGGTAATGCACTGGCTTGGGCTACCTCTGGTGGACAAGGCTTCCGTGGATCACGTAAATCAACTCCGTTTGCTGCTCAGGTAGCTGCTGAAGTTGCTGGTAAAGCTGCTTTAGATTACGGTTTGAAAAACTTGGACGTCCTTGTAAAAGGTCCTGGTCCAGGTCGTGAATCTGCGGTTCGTGCTTTAGGTGCAGTGGGTTATAAAATTAACAGCATTACCGATGTGACGCCAATCCCGCACAACGGTTGCCGTCCACCTAAAAAACGTCGCGTGTAAGGAGAAACATTCATGGCTCGTTATATTGGTCCAAAATGCAAACTCTCTCGCCGCGAAGGGACAGACCTGCAATTAAAATCTGGCGTTAAACCATTTGACGTCAAAACAAAAAAAGCTGCTAAAGCACCTGGCCAACATGGTGGCGCTCGTGGCGGCAAACAATCTGAGTACTCACTACAATTACGTGAAAAACAAAAAGTACGTCGTATGTACGGTGTTTTAGAGCGTCAATTTAGTAACTACTACAAAGAAGCTGCTCGTGTTAAAGGCGCAACAGGTGAAAACTTGTTGAAACTTCTTGAAAGCCGTCTAGATAACGTTGTTTATCGCATGGGTTTTGGTTCTACACGTGCAGAAGCTCGTCAGCTTGTATCTCACCGTTCAATCACTTTAAATGGTCGTCGTGTTAACATCGCGTCTATCCAAGTTAAAGCTGGTGACGTTGTTGCAGTTCACGAAGGTGCTAAACAACAATTGCGTATCAAAAACGCAGTTGAGTTAGCGACTCAACGTGGCATTCCAGCTTGGATTGAAATTGATCATTCTAAATTGGAAGGTACGTTCAAAGCTGCACCAGATCGTTCTGATTTACCTGCTGAAATCAACGAAAGCTTGATTGTAGAATTGTATTCTAAATAATCCTTGAGGTAGCAATAATGACGCGTACTGCAAATGAGTTTCTAACTCCGCAAGCGATCAAGGTCGAAGCGGCAAGCGGGACCTCGGCAAAAGTTATTCTAGAACCATTAGAGCGTGGCTTTGGTCATACTCTTGGTAATGCTTTACGTCGTATCCTTTTGTCTTCTTTACCTGGCGCAGCCGTGGTTGAAGTAGAGATTGAAGGTGTCGAGCACGAGTACAGTACTTTGGAAGGCTTGCAGCAGGACATCGTCGAGCTCTTGCTGAACCTAAAAGGATTGTCTATTAAGCTGTTCGATCAAAATGAAGCTTATCTGACATTGGAAAAACAAGGTCCTGGCGACGTTACAGCCGCTGACCTTCGTTTACCACACAATGTTGAAGTGGTTAACCCTGAACACTTGATCGGTACTTTAAGTGCTTCTGGCTCATTAAAAATGCGCCTGAAAGTTTCTCAAGGTCGTGGTTATGAGACTTCTGATTCACGCTTCCCTGAAGGCGAAACTCGCCCAGTGGGTCGTTTACAATTAGATGCTTCTTACAGCCCAATCAAACGTGTGTCTTACACAGTGGAAAACGCTCGTGTAGAACAACGTACTGACCTTGATAAATTGATCATTGATCTTGAAACCAACGGTACTGTTGATCCTGAAGAAGCAATCCGCAAAGCGGCAACAATCTTGCAACAACAAATTGCAATTTTTGTTGATCTTCAGAAAGATCAAGCACCAGTTGCTCAAGAGCCTCGTGAAGAAGTTGATCCGATTTTGCTTCGTCCAGTAGATGATCTAGAGCTTACTGTTCGTTCTGCTAACTGTTTGAAAGCAGAAAATATTTACTACATTGGCGATCTTGTTCAACGTACTGAAGTTGAGTTGCTTAAAACTCCTAACTTAGGTAAAAAATCGTTGACTGAGATTAAAGATGTTCTGGCATCGAAAGGCTTGCAATTGGGTATGCGTTTAGAGAACTGGCCACCGGCTAGCCTCCGCATGGACGATCGCTTTGCTTATCGTAGCCGTTAATTAAGTAGGACTATCACCATGCGTCATCGTAATAGTGGTGTGAAATTAGGCCGTACAAGCAGTCATCGTAAAGCGATGTTCCAAAACATGGCTAATTCTTTGTTCGAACACGAGTTAATTAAAACTACTGTTCCTAAAGCAAAAGAATTACGTCGTGTTGCTGAGCCTTTAATCACTTTAGCTAAAGTCGATTCTGTAGCAAACCGTCGTTTAGCGTTTGCTCGTACTCGTTCAGCTGCAACTGTTGGTAAATTATTTACCGTTCTTGGCCCTCGTTACAAAGAACGTAACGGCGGTTATCTACGTGTTCTTAAAGCGGGCTTCCGTGCAGGTGATGCTGCACCGATGGCTTACGTTGAGCTAGTAGATCGCGAAGTTAACTAATTTCGTGAAGAGCAGCGTACGTTGTTCTAAAAAAGGTCGGTTTTTAACCGACCTTTTTTAATGCCTGCAGTTTTGTATTGGCTGTATATTGTTAGACAATAATTCAATTTGTCCTTAAAAGATAAAAATAAATCGCCTTTTGCTTAAACTTGACATTGTGCATTGTCAAAAATGTGATTTAATAAATATAAATCTAAGATAGGTTAAAAGAACAACATGGAAAAACAAGTTGATATTCTCATTGTAGGTGCAGGGATCTCTGGTGTAGGTTTGGCTGCTCATCTTTCAAAAAATTGTCCAAATCGTTCATTTGAAATTATTGAACGTCGTGAAAGTTTCGGTGGTACATGGGATCTTTTTAAATATCCGGGTATTCGTTCTGATTCGGACATGTCAACTTTTGGCTTTAATTTTAAGCCGTGGAAAAAATCTAGTGTGCTTGCTGATGGGTCTTCGATTAAAGGCTACCTTTCTGAAGTGATTGACGAATATAAGATCAAAGAAAAAATTCATTTTCAGCACCGTGTTATGAGTGCGAACTACGATTCACAAACTCGTAAATGGTCTGTTGTTATTGAAGATGCGAAGAAGAAACAACAAACCTGGGTTGCAAATTTCGTCTTTGGCTGTACGGGTTATTATAATTATGACCAAGGTTTCCAACCTGAGTTTAAAGGGCAGGAAAACTTTAAAGGTACCTTCATTCATCCACAACATTGGCCTGAAAATTTTAATTATGCAGGCAAAAAAGTTGTGATTATTGGTAGTGGCGCAACAGCAATTACCCTTGTGCCAGCAATGGCAAAAGGCGGTGCAGGGCATGTGACTATGCTACAGCGCTCTCCGACCTATATTGCCTCAGTACCTTCTATTGACATCATTTACGACAAAATGCGTAAAGTATTACCTGAAGATGTTGCTTATAAACTGACCCGAGCACGAAATATCGGTGTCCAACGGGCTGTTTATGCTGTTGCACAAAAGCAACCTAAATTACTCCGTAAATTTTTATTAAAATCAATTGAGTTGCAGTTGAAAGGTAAAGTGGATATGAAGCACTTTACCCCAGATTACAATCCTTGGGATCAGCGCCTTTGTGTGGTGCCAGATGGTGATTTGTTTAAAATTTTACGCGAAGGCCGTGCATCTGTTGAAACCGATCAAATTGAAAGTTTTACTGAAAATGGCATTCAATTGAAATCAGGTAAACATCTTGATGCAGATGTGGTGATTTCAGCTACAGGTCTCAACATTCAAATTTTAGGTGGCATTAGTGCCACAATCGATGGTCAGCCACTGAATACCTCAAAACATATGTTGTACCGTGGTGTTATGGTCAGTGATGTACCCAATATGGCGATGATTATTGGCTATATTAATGCTTCATGGACTTTAAAAGTCGATATTGCTTCTGAATACATCTGTAAATTGATTAACTATATGGATCAAAATGGTTATAACCAAGTGATTCCACAAGGCGATGCGACCGAGTTGTTAGAAGATACCGTAATGGGAAGTTTGACTTCAGGCTATATTGCACGTGCAGCAGATGTGATGCCAAAACAGGGTAAACATGCACCGTGGAAAGTCAGCAATAACTATTTGGCAGATCGTAAAGAATTAAAGCATGCTTCATTTGAAGATGGAGTGCTGAAATTTGAAAAAAAGTCTGATCAAGTGGCTGCTAAACCCAGATTAGTTTCTTAAGTCTATTACATAAAAAAGGAGCATGATGCTCCTTTTTTTTACTTTAGATGTGTGACTTTAGGGTTTTATTTGATGCGTATTATTTGTTGAAAAATATATCATGTTGAAAATAAGGAAATGTACACAGGGTTAATGTGAATATTCAACAACATTCAGAATTTATAAAATTAAATGATTATGAGCTATATATTAAAGCTTGGCAGCCTGAAACAGCAGATAATGATGCAACTTTGGCTCCGATTATATTGATGCATGATTCTCTAGGCAGTGTGGATTTGTGGCGTGATTTTCCTGCGCAATTGGCTGCTGAGTCTGGCAGAACGGTGATTGCCTATGATCGGTTGGGCTTCGGGAAATCATCAGCGAACCCTGATCTATTAAGTACTGATTTTGTCTATGCTGAAGCACAGCGGAGCTTTAGGGCGCTTCTTCAACATTATTCCATTCAACAGTTTATTGTGATGGGGCATAGTGTCGGTGGGGGAATGGCAGTCGTCATTGCCAGTGAATATACTGAACAATGTCGAGGTCTGATTACCATAGCAGCACAGTATGAAGTGGAAGAACTCACATTATCGGGTATACGTGAAGCTAAAACAGGGTTTGCGCAGCCGGGACAGCTTGAACGCTTGGCTAAATACCATGGGGATAAAGCCCAATGGGTTTTGGATGCTTGGACGGAAACTTGGCTTTCACCGAGTTTTCGTCAATGGAACCTTGAGCATTATGTTGGAAAAGTACAGTGTCCAAGCTTGGTCATACATGGAGAACTGGATGAATACGGGACGACAGCACAAGCTCAGAAACTTTTTTCGGGTATACAAGGTGATGCTGAGCTAGAGATTTTGGAAGGGCTTCATCACATGCCGCACAAAGAGCAACCCGCATTGGTCGCTGCACTCATCTGTGATTTTGTGAATGATTTAAGTTGATATCGAAAGAATATAAAAGCCCATCCGATGATGGGCTTTGTTGTTATAAAGAGCGGGAAATCAGCTCTTTCATAATTTCATTGGTACCGGCATAGATACGATTGGCACGGTTGTCGATATAAGCCCGTGCAATTGGATATTCAAGCATATAGCCATAGCCGCCATGCAACTGCAGACATTCATCCACGACTTTGGAGAACATTTCTGAAATTTTGTATTTAGCAGCTGCGGCTGCGTCAATACCGAGCTGTTCCTCAAGTTGCAGCTCCATACAACGGTCTAGATAAGTTCGACAAAAATCGATTTCAGTGCGTAGCTCTGCCAATTTAAAACGGGTGTTTTGGAAACTAGATACGGTCTTGCCAAATGCCTTACGCTCTTTGGTGTATTGAACAGTGTGAGCAAAGGCTGCTTCTGCACCGGCTTGGCAAATAATCGCGACCAACATACGTTCCCAAGCCAATTCCTTCATCAGCATCATAAAGCCCATACCTTGCATGCCAAGTAAGTTGCTTTTAGGGACGCGGACATTGTCAAAAAACAGTTCACAGGTATCCTGACCTTTCATGCCAATTTTATTTAAAGGTTTGCCTTTGCTAAAACCGACGCGATCTGCCTCGACGATAATTAGCGATAAATTAGCTGAACCTTTTTCACTATTACCTGTCTTGCAGACCACAATTGCCATGTCACATAAATAGCCATTGGTGATAAAGATTTTTGACCCATTAATAATATAGTCATCGCCATCTTCTGTAGCGGTTGTGCGTACCGCTTGTAGGTCTGAACCTGTGCCCGGTTCGGTCATTGCAATGGCAGTCACGGTTTCGCCAGAAGCCATTTTCGGCAGCCAATGCAGCTTTTGTTCTTCATTGCCAAAGTTATGAATATAATTGGCCACAATGTCGGAATGCAGTGAAAAGCCAGTAGAGGAGTCCATAGCATAGGCCTGCTCTTCAATCAGAATCATGCTATAGAGTCGGTCTACACCATAGCCGCCATAAGCTTCGGGCATGGTCGGGCAAAGCAAGCCCATGGCACCGGCTTTATTCCATAAGTCACGGTCAACATGTTGTTGTTTTTCATATTTTTCGATATTGGGCACAACTTCTTTTTCATAAAATTTTCGTACTGTTTCACGAAATGCATCATGTTCTGCATTAAATAATTGACGTGGCAGCATGTTATTGAGTGGGCGAATCGCTCCAGATTGCATTTTGAATATCCTATTCATTTTTATGGCTTTGTCTCAACTTATAAGATGCAGCGTGTGACTTCAATGTGCAGAACATTCAAAAGCAGGAAATGCGATGAAGCATTCGGTCAATCTGTGAAAACACTCCACTTCAATGGGGTGGATGAGTTACACTAGACGGGTTCAACGATTGGGGAAGACAATGACTGATGAAATCAGCTTAGAAGAGCGTAAAGTGATCTACCGTGCACGTCGTGGTTTAAAAGAGATTGATGTTTATTTTGATCCCTACGTCAAAAATTACTATTTACAAGCCGATGCAGCTGAAAAAGACATGTTTGCAGAACTCGTTGCTGCAGAAGATCCAGATTTGTTGGATTGGTTTATGGAAGTTAGTGAACCGCCACGTCCTGAATTAAAAACGTTTATTCAAAAATTAAAACATTACGTTCATGGATAATCGGCAATTCAAACTGAAACGCAGTTTTTTATCGCATGCGTTTCAGTTTTTTATTTTTGCGGTATTGATGACGCTGCTTTATCAGTTACTAACACCCATGCTTTGGGGGATATTTTTCCTCATTGGACTGGTGGTTTATGTATTGTTTTTCCGTAAGCATTTACACGTCACCAGTCTAGATTATTTGGATGGAACTGATTGGTCTTTGCAACGGCTCAACCGTCCAGTGCAACGCGTTCAAATTAGCCATATTTTGGATCATCAAATGTATATCGTGGTGTATTTTATGCATGCGCGTGCAAAACCAGTGATTATTTGGCGCGATCAATTGTCATTGAAACAGTGGAAATCACTCAAAGTATTGGCCAAAATGATCTAATTGTTAGACAGCCTTAATTTTTAAAATTCAATAAAATGAAAATATTTCATTATCTTATATTGCAGGTAAAATAATCTTGTCTGACAGGATTGGATTTTATTGGCAAAATATTTAAATTGTCTGACAATTTTAAGCTGTGCGGTGATTCTCTGCCTATATATTAGCCTTACCAACAGCCGTTAAAGGAAATCATCATGATGATGCCAACTTGGATGTTTCTGGTAATAGCGATTGTGTTAGCAATTGTTATAGGACGACTAGGAACAGTGCTGAAGGAACAGTTAACTCAAAAATAAGCAGTCAAACGCTTTCACAGTTAATAAGTAGCATGTGCCGAACCGTCGCTATGCTACTTTTTTTTTGCCTAAAATTTAGTCTTTCTAAAAAATCAGTCAATTGCATCCAGCGTGATTCATGGCACAGTGTGTCGTTCAAATTAGAGCAAATACTCTTTTATTCATTTTTTGCTTCTGATATGTTTGTCGTGATGGACATAAACACAATTATAGAGGACAGGAAAATGTCGAGCGTCCAAAAAATATGCCAGGGTGTGGCAGTTGTAGCAATAACAAGTACATTATTCGCGGGTTGTTCACAGGTTGTAAAAACCGGTGCTAATGTTGCACTCGGATTTACCGAAAAACATATTGTGCCACCCATTTTAGCCATGGAAGATGCTGAAATGGTGTGTAATTCAGGTAATTCATTAACCCCAGCCATTATGGCCACCAAAGATATGGGCGCAGACCCAACACGTGTGGCTGTGTTGATGTATTCAGCAGCAGGGATTTGTGCAGAACAAAAAGCCTTGGACGCAGAGTTACGCTATTTACGTGCATCTAAAGCCAACCAAGTGACCGAAGCACAGGATGCCCGTGTTGAGCAAAAGCGTTGGGCGGCACTTGCGGCACAGCGTCAATATACCGGCTATCAATTATTTCAAGATCGTTTTGAAAAGAAGTATAAGAAAAGTCTAGGTGAAGGCTGTCCAAAAATGAACAGCGACATTGACCAAACAGTGTATATGTTGGGAATGTTAAGTGGCTTACAGGCCATGACCAATGATATTAATTCAGGTGGGGCGGTAAACGTTCCTAAAGACATTGCTGCGATTGTTGAACGCGGTATGGTGTGTCTGAATAATGAAAAATTCTGGGGCGCACCAAATGCAACCCGCGCTGTGATCTGGACCTTATTACCGGGTGCTGGAGATGGAAAACCTGATCCATACCAAACCTTAAAACAATCCGCGCAAATTGGTGAGCAAAAAGGCGTGAGACTATCTCATGCGTTATATGCCGTTGCTGCACAGGCCAGTGGCGATGATGCGAAAATCCGTGATGCCTTACGTACCTTTGCACAAGCGCGTAGTGATGAAAAACCTGTTAACCCACAATTTAAACTCATCGATAGTATGGCTGAAAGCATGGTGAAAGGGATTTCAGATCGTTATTGGACTGAACATACAGGCGTTCGTACGGCTGATGATGGTATGGAACATTTCTGGGATGAAAGTGCCAATAGTTCTGAACTCGATGATTTGTTTAGTGGTGATATTGAAACCAGTGGCACAGCTGCAAATTAATCTTTGCAATAGCGTTTAAAAGTGAGGTACAGGAGGAGCGAAAATGAAACTACAATTTTTAATACCGAAAATTGTCTTTCTTGCCGTATTCGTTTCGATCTGTGCCTCGCTACAGGTATTTAAAGATTATTTTATCTATTGGCAAGATGACTTATTTCATGATTTTTGGCGCTTATGGACCGCACATTGGGTTCACGTCGGTTGGATTCATTTTGTTTTAAATATATTGGCCTTTATTTGCTTACCGTTTATTTTCCCACGAGTTTCGACATGGCATTTTGTTGCCATTTTATTGATTTTATCTCCTTTAATCAGTCTAAGTTTCTATTTTTTCTTACCCGATATTGAAGCCTATGCCGGATTATCTGGTGTCTTACATGGTGCCTATGTCGCGGTCGCTTGTGTACATTTGATGTATCGACGGGAACGAAATTTTGCAGCCTTTGTATTGTTGCTGATTTTGGCAAAATTGGTGTGGGAAAATACCGTGGGCAATACGGGAACGGCTGAATTAATTGGAAGCCCCATTTTAGTCGAAGCACATTTATTGGGGGTGATTTGGGGCATTATCATCGCCTTGTTCTATCTTGTTGGCAATTATTTCTGGGATCGTTAGCTCACTTTAGGTGATTGGGTTGACAAAAAAAACCGAAAAGAAAATACATATTGTCATTTTAATGTTTTGAATATTGATGCAAATTTAAACGTAATAATAAAACAGTTAGGTCAGGGAAAGGAACTTCTCGAACCGATAAGGAAGAGGATGCTTAGTCCAGCTAGGCTCCAAAATAAAAATAGGAAGACTCATGCAAAATGATGCACAAAACAGATCCAGCATCGTTGGTCTGTTACGTTATGTCTGGACAGAATGGATTTCGACTCTAGTCGTATTGATCTTGCTTCTGCTTACACTAATTATCGGTACAGGGGAGATGATCCATGGGCAGTTGCTCCGTATGGGAGAGCGACTGTATGGTGACCCTGCAACAGGTATGCAGTACTCTTTTTTAAGGGCTGAGCCTGCCAAGCCTGAATGTGACCGTAACCCGAATGTCGATGCGTTGGTGAAAACTCAAATGCAAGCCAATGCAGCAGATGAGTTTGCTGATTTTTTTGGTACGGCATCTGAAAATGACGTTCGTTCGTCTATTTTAGCGGGTGTGCAGCAGTGTGAAGAAAAGTATCAATTTTATGATAAAGCCATGCAACATATGGAGAAGCATCCGAGTATTCGCGCCTATCGTAATTTTGAAACAAGCTTCTTCGGTATCTTTAAATTTGGTACTGAAAATCGCGCCATTTTGTTGATTTTTATGGTGGTTATAGCTGCGATTAGTGCGACGTTGAAAATTCATCATATTGGTCTACGCGGTCCTGCAACCAAGAAGGATTATCGTGTTTATAGCCTGATGATGAGCTTCGGTAATGGACTGTTAACCTACTCAAGTATCAGCCAATTCAATTCAGTGAAAAATTCGGGAGTTCCAATGACCACCGAAACTGAACTGATTTATTGGATGTGGATGACGCTGTTCTCAATCCTGACATTGATCAGTGTTTTGCAATTGTTTAGTCCGCCAAAAGATGCCAAAGAGGGCGGTAGTCTTAGTTTCGCGTTCCTAAGCGTGCCTTTATATGCGTATATGGCGTTGATTACAGGTATCGCCTTTATCTTCTTTATGGACTACCCGATGGGTCAAGGTATCTATTTAGGGCAATTGGTCGAGTTTTCAAGTATTTTCCTGAATCTAGCGTTATTCATTTGGGCGGGTATGTTGTTGAAGCAAACCCGTGTCGTAGATTTATTCTTGAATATTTTACGCCCATGGAACTTAGCTCCTGAGACTTTAACATGGCTGATTTTAATCGCAGCAGCATTGCCTACAGCCTATACTGGCGCATCGGGGATCTTTGTCATTGCGGCAGGCGCGATTATTTATAAGGAAGTGTGGAACGCTGGCGGACGCCGTCAATTTGCCTTGGCTGCAACAGCAATGTCCGGTTCGCTTGGGGTGGTTTTACGTCCATGCTTATTGATTGTGGTTGTTGCATCGCTAAATAAAGAAGTGACCACGGATCTGCTTTATCAATATGGTATTTATACGTTCTTGCTGACATCTACGATGTTTTTAATTGTGTCGTTATTTTTTGCAGAACATAAGTTCCGTATTGCTCAAGCCAATGTGGCAGCGCCGCAGTCAGGACGTGCCTTCTTAGCCGTTATTCCTTATATTGTGATTTTCGTGCTGATCTGGATGTTCTATAAATATTTATTGAATACAGATTTAAATGAATTTACTGCACCAGTCATGATGCCTGTTATTCTGCTGATGATCGTTTTAGTGGATAAATTACGTCATCAGCCAGCACCATTGTCAGCAGTTGGGCATTGGGATGAAACACTAACAGCAAATTATAGTGCGAATGCTGAACCTGCTTTAGCCGGCGCACAGGTTGCACATGCAGAATACCGTGAAGGATTACATGGCAATAGCGCAGATGATGGGCAGGCTGCGAATCATACAGTGGCTCAATCCAGCTCTATGCAGATTCTACGTCAAGTTGGTTTTTGGAAGTCGATGCATATTTCGACCAGTGAAACCGTTGGACATATCGGTGCTTTGGTTATTTTGATGGCGCTTTCGGTAAGCGTTGGTGGATTGCTAGAGCGTACTGAAGTCATGAGTTTATTCCCAACTGATATCAGCAGTACTTTTTTGGTTATCACATTGATTGTCGGATTGATGGTCTTTGTGGGTATGATTATGGATCCGTTTGGCGCAGTCATTTTAATTTCTGCAACTGTTGCTCCTGTAGCCTATCAATACGGTATTCATCCTGTGCATTTTTGGATGATTACACTCATTGGTTTTGAGCTAGGTTATGTTACGCCTCCAGTTGCATTGAACCACCTCTTGGCCCGACAGTCGATAGGGGATGCTGAAGTCAATGAAGCGGATGCTGAAGTTCGTCACTTGTCGTTTTATTACCGTTATGAACGTTGGATTTTGCCGCTGATTGTGCTGTTCCCTGCAATGTTGATTATTGCTTATCTGCCGTATTTCTTTAAGCTGTTCGGTTGGTATCAATAAATTAATTTTGAAGCATTAAAAAAGCACCTTTGGGTGCTTTTTTAATGAATAAGGGGCTGTGCATTTGATGGTAAATGGTTTGAATCTTTATGACTTTTTAAACTTATTTTGTAGGATTGGACTACAGAGCAAAATCGCTAAAAATATAAAAGCAAAGCCGAATAGGCTGTAAATGTCTGGCAGTTCCTGCCAAAGAACAAAGCCCCAAATACCTGCAAAAATAATCGCGATATAGTTTACGGGGCCAATTTGACCTGCGGGTGCGAGCTTATAGGCATTGGACATAAAAATTTGACTGATATTGGCCAATAGTCCTGCTGTAATCAGGAAAGCTAATTCTCTCCAGCTATAAGGACGCCAGAGCCAGAACATCGGAATCATGGAAATGAGCGTGCCAAAAAAGCAGAAATAAAACACAATGCGTTCAGGTGGTTCTGTTGCCGTGAGGGCGCGGACAGTGACAAATGCCATGGCTGCCAAGAAGCTTGCGGTCAGTCCGATCAGTGATAACTGATTAAACATGCCTGCATCGGGCTTTGCGACGAAGAGGACGCCGATCAAACCAATGACCGCGGCAATGAGCATACTCAGGGGCATTTTTTCTTTTAAAAATAACCATGCAATTAAGGGAATGAAGATTGGTGAGGAATAGGTGAAGACCATGGCATTGGAGAGTTTTAAGTGTGCAATGGCATAAAAAAAGCCATACATTGCCACCAAGCCCACGATTGAACGCCAGGTATGCATCCATAGTTTTTCAGTTCTAAAAAATGTGCTCCCTTTTTGCAGGATCAAAGGGAGAAAGATCAATAAGCCAACCGCATTTCGAAAAAATACGATGGTGGCATTATCTACCGTGTGAGATGCGTAGCGTATACAAACCCCCATGATGGAAAAAAGCAGCGCTGACAGCATGAGAAAGCCAATTGCTTTGGGAATATTTTGTGGTGTAGTAGTGGACATAACAAAAAGGCTAGAAAATCTGATGATATTCTAGCCTATAAGTACGCATGGTGTAGCAGAAGTCGGTTATTTTGCTTGTTGTGCTAACTGTGCTTCGAGTAATTTAATTTGTTCTTCTTTCAGTTTAATCAGCTCATCTGCATCTGAATGTTGCTGTTTTAAGCTTTGCTCCTGATCATTCAATTGTTGTTGAATGTCATCTAATTTGGCAATTTCCTCTTTGGCTAAAGAGGCATTTTCAGGCACAGCTGCATCTAAAATGTCTTCTTCGACCAATTTAATGGTTTCAGTCTCTGCGGTAGGGACTGATGCTTCAGTCTCAGATTGGACAGGGGTTGCAACAGGCGGTTTAGCCGGTGCAGCGACCAGTTCTTCTTGAAGTGCAGATTTATCTGCTGTACTGCTGCTTAACCATTGATATGCAAAAAAGATAGCAATCAATAACGTTAAGCCCCCAATGATTCCAACTAACAATTTTGGATTATGTCTTTGATCTTCTGTCATTGCTTGACCTTAATTTTTATTTAGGCTGACGTGGCTTAAATTGGATCACACCGATATCGTCTGGCACGGCAGGTTGTTCAGGTTGATCGACATGAGTCGGTCGATTTTCACTGTAACCACAATCAATGCATTCGATCCATTCGTCTTCGCCAGAGGTCAGCATGACAACCCGGTCCATCGCTTGGCATTTTGGACATTTTGCACCTGCAATGAAGCGTCGTTTAATGGTCATCATACTTACCTTGAATCTAACTAAGGTCCCTAGTTTAAGCGTTTTTAGATGCGTTCGTCCAACCTTGATGACGCAGCAAAGCATCTATTTTTGGCTCGCGTCCGCGGAAATTGATAAATGCGTCAAGTGCCGTATCTTTTCCGCCAACTGCTAGAATAAATTGTCTAAACGACTTGCCAGTCGAAGTATTAAAAATTCCTTCATTTTCGAATCGGTCGAAGGCATCACTTGCCAAAACCTCTGCCCATTTGTATGAATAATAACCAGCAGCGTAACCACCTGCAAAGATATGACTGAAACCATGTTGGAAACGGTTGTACGAAGTAGTGGGTGCAACTGCATATTTTTGACGAATATCATCTAAGGTTTGTTGGATGCCTGCAGCGTCCAAAGCTGGGTTGGCCTTATGGATATTTAAGTCAAACATGGCAAATTCAATTTGACGTAAAGTTTGCATCCCAGACTGGAAGAAACGTGCATCTTGCAGTGCTTTTAGCAGATCGGCTGGTAAAGTTTGTTTTGATTCGATATGTTCACTGAGTAAATCTAAACTTTCTTGATCCCAAGTCCAAAATTCCATGAATTGACTTGGTAGCTCTACTGCATCCCACGCCACGCCATGGGTACCAGCCACAGCAATATTATCGACTTCAGTGAGCATGTGATGTAAGCCATGACCAAATTCGTGGAACAACGTCGTTACTTCATCATGGGTAAGTAAAGCAGCTTGCTCACCGACAGGTGGGGTAAAGTTGCAGACCATGTAGCAAATTGGTTTTTGCAGACCATTTTCAGTTTGCATGCGTGACCGGAAGCCGCTCATCCATGCGCCGCCACGTTTGCCACTTCGTGCATACAGGTCAAAGTAGAAACCGCCAATCACGTTGCCTTGATCTTCAAGTTCAAAATAACGTGCATCGGGATGCCAAACAGGCGCTTCACGCTCGATCACATTGATACCATAAAGGCGATTTACAATGCTGAACAAGCCTTGAATAATTTTAGGTGCAGGGAAGTAGGGCTTCAGGTCTTCTTGTGACAAATTAAACTGTTTAACTTTGAGTTTTTCTGAATAGAAAGTGGCATCCCACGGTTGCAACTCAGTGATACCGTCTTGCGCTGCAATGGCTTTCAGTTCAGCGATTTCTTTCTCTGCTGGCGCACGCGCATGTTCTGCCAGTTCAATCAAGAACTGATCTACAGTTGCCACATCGGGTGCCATTTTGCTTGCTAAAGACAAATCGGCGTAGTTATTAAAACCAAGCAGGCTAGCCATTTCCTGACGTAGTTTCAAGATTTCTTCCATGACCGCTGTATTATCAAATTCAGCAGAGTCTGCCTGATCAGAAGCACGTGTGGTATAGGCTTTATAGAGTGCTTCACGCACTTCGCGGTCTTCTGCATAGGTCATAATGGCAATATAAGACGGGAAGTCGAGTGTGGCTACAGCCTGTTCGAGTTCGCGTTGCTGACCATATTGTTTCAGAAGTTCAATACTGCCTTGAGGTAGTCCTTTGAGCTGCGCTTCAGTTAAAGGTTTGAAGTAGGCTTGGGTGGCATCCAATACGTGATTGGAAAAGTCTGATGATAACTGTGAAAGTCGTGCAGATATTTCTGCATAGCGTTTTTTCGCTTCACCTTCTAAGGCTACGCCTGAAAGTTTAAAATCTCGTAACGCAAGTTTAATCGCGCTTTGCTGTGCTGGAGGAAGCGTGTCGAATAAACTGTTGTCATGTACATGCTGATAGGTTTGATACAACGCTGTATGTTGACCTAGCTGTGTATAGTACTCACTCAGGCTGGGTAATAAAGCCTGATACAGCTCACGGGTTTCCGCGTTGTTCATCACAGCATTTAAGTGTGACAACACGCCCCAAGCTTCGCTCATGTTATTTTCAAGGGTATCGACGTGTTCGAGTACTTGTAGTTGTGCTTGTACGGATTCGGGTACATCCGTTAATTCTTTTAAAAATGCCTGACCTTGGGCAATGCTCTGTTCAATCTTTTGTTTTAAGTCTGCAAGGGTAATTTGGTCAAATTGTGGAACAGGCAAAGTTGCCTTTTCTAATGTCATGTCGGTCTGCCGATTTATTTCCTGTGTTATTTGTAGAAGTAAGGCTTCTAGAAGGATAAATCAAGCCTTGGGTGCTATTTATTCGCTCTTGTTTCACCGTGGATAGATTGAATATCTTGGATGTAGGTGCCAAAGCGCCCCTCAATGACCGATAATTTTATGAATAGATTTTGATTTTTGTAGTGTTCATATTCATCTACATTGATTCGAAACATACCAGTAGAGTCATACGGTGTTTCAATAGAATAGTAGACACTTTCTTTTTTACCATGTTTTTTAACAGCGCTTGCTTCCAATGTCACCACAGTAGGTGTACCCAAAACTAGGGTATGAAGCAGAGGAGGATAGACAACTAGATTTAAGTAAAGAAACAGAATTACAAAAATAGGGAAGAGGAGTAAAAAATAGAATTTTGGCTTTTTTTGTACATTTGTCCATGTACGTGGAATGATCCATTGTCCGTATCTATGCAGAACATAAAAGTAGATCAAAACAGCCAAATAAATCAACGTTGCAACAATGAAGGCTGTGATTTTGACTTGATTTGTTGGGGTGAAGTCTATAAAAAAGAGAGCAATCAGTGCTGAAATACTAAGTACAAAGACTAAGCATATTACATATTCATGGTAATAGTATTTAGTAATTTTCTGTGATGTCATGATTTTTAAGTGGTTTATTTTTATAGAGATATATTAAATGAAAAAGAGCGCCGTAGCACTCTTTTTTATTTAGTAAAATTTACTCACCCTTTGCTTTGGCATTGGATTTTTTCTTTTTTACTTTTAACTTTTTCTTCACTTTATCTTTAGCCTTCGCTTCAGACTTTGTTGCAGATTTTTTAGCAGGTTTTTGGCTGTAGGAGCTGGGTTTTCCTTTGTCTTTTTTGCGTCGTATGGGCTGTTCTCCATCTTCAGCAACGTTGGTTTTACGCTCTGAAAAGACTTCTTCTTTGGCTGTGGGTTTTGCAACACGAGGGGCACGCGCGCGAATAGCACGGCCTGCATGGCTCAATTGTTGAATCAATTCAAAGTCGATTTTGCGCTCTTCTAGATTTACACCAGCAACTTTAATTTTCACTTCATCGCCGAGACTGAAAACTTGACCGCGAGATTGACCAATTAAGCTCTGACTTGGTTGGTCATAGACAAAGAAGTCATCACCCAATTGGCTGACGTGGATCATGCCATCAACATATAAGTCTTTGAGCGTTACAAACAGGCCAAATTCAGCAGTCGCACTGATGGTGCCGACAAACTCTTCACCCAAATGTTGCTGCATGTAATGGCACTTCAACCACGTAGTGACAGAACGTGAAGCTTCATCTGCACGGCGCTCGGTTGCAGAGAAGTGTTCACCTGCATCATCTAGCGAAGCACCAGAAATTGGGTAAGGTTTTTTCTTCAATTGTGCTTTGATGGCACGGTGCAGTAACAAGTCTGGATAACGACGGATTGGAGATGTGAAATGCGTATACGCTTCATAAGCCAAGCCAAAGTGACCTGCATTGTTCGCGCCATAATAAGCTTGCATCATTGAGCGGAGTAAAACGGCATGAATGCTTGGAGCATCAATACGGTCTTTGGTGGCATCAATCACGGCTTGATAGTCAGCTTGAGTCGGCTGTTCAGGGAATGGCAGCCCCAATAACTTCACAAAATCACGAACCTTTTGAATACGTGAGAACTCAGGTGGTTCATGCACACGGTACAGCATCGGAATTTCATTTTTTAATGCATATTCTGCCGCTGCAACGTTTGCCAGCAACATACATTCTTCAATCAGTTTGTGTGCATCATTACGGCTACGCGGTAGTATTTCATTAATACCGCCAAGCTCGTCAAAGGTCATATAAGTTTCAACGGTTTCAAATTCCATCGCGTGGCGTTCAGCACGTAAGCCTTTCAACACTTGATACAATTGGAATAGGGTATTGACCGATTTACGCACATCACGGTTTTCAGGAATGGCTTGACTATTACCCTCAAAATATTCGGCAACTTGGGTATAGGTCAAACGAGCTTTTGAATGCATCACACCCGGATAGAATTCAAACTTAGTGACACGACCCGCGCGAGATAAGTTTAAATCACAGACCATACATAAACGGTCTACGTGTGGGTTCAAAGAACATAAACCATTCGACAGCGCCTCAGGCAACATCGGCAATACAAAATGAGGGAAGTACACCGATGTACCGCGCTCTTGAGCTTCGTCATCGAGCGGTTTACCCGGACGTACATAATGACTGACATCGGCAATTGCCACGACAACACGATAACCACCACCCGGACGTTTTTCCGCATACACGGCATCATCGAAGTCGCGGGCATCTTCACCATCAATGGTGACAAGCGCTAAATCACGTAAGTCGACACGATCTTCACGATCTTGTTCTGATGGCTCTTTAAAGCTGTTGGCTTCTTGTTGTACCGCTTCAGGGAATTCGTAAGGTAAACCAAATTCTAAAATGGTTTGTGGAATAATAATTTCAGTGTCTGCTTTATCTGCCATCGACTGAACAATATGACCTGTCGCAAATTCTTCTTTGGTTGGGTAGCTGTCAATCGCAATACGCACAGAGTCGCCGAGTTTGACTTTGGCATGCTCGATTAATTCTTTTTCTAAAGTAATCGGTTGGTGTGCATTGGGATTTGCCGGTTGAATAAAATATTCACCTTCATATTCAGACACTTTACCAATAATTTCTTTGACACGATGCTGTAGAACTTCAGTAATAAAGCCCCATGCCTTGCCTTTACGGTCTACCGATGTTTGGCGGACTTTAACACGGTCACCATTAAACACCTGACGCAACTCACGTTCAGGAAGTAAAAGGTCATCTTCACCGCTAATATTGGCTGTGCCTAAACCTTTTGAGTTGATATAAACCGTTGCTTCATGAGTCGGTTGCTCAGCTGCAAGCTGGAACTTAAATCCATCTTTCATCAACTGACCATCTCGAACCATCGCAATCAGACGATGACTCAGCGCATCAATACTTTTTTGATCGGCAATTTCAAAATGTTCTACAAGATCGGCATGCGACATTGCAGTTTTCAGTTGTTCAATCGTCTCTTGAATTAGAGTACGGCTTGGAATTGGATTGTCATAACGTTCGGCTTCAGCTTTTGCTTCAGGGTCGACCCAGTTTTTCATATGTATTTGGCTTCAAATCAGAAGATTAGGATTAGCATAAGTCATGCAAGCAGATACTGCACGCAATTGATTGCAATAAAGTGTTTTATGCCGATATTTTATAAGGTTTAAAGCTGAAAAGTAGGGGACAGCAGTGCGTGCTGAACTAATTTTGCACTAATTTTTTGAAAATCGTTTAAAAAATATCTAATTGAGTAAAAAAATGAAAAAAATATAACGACTGTGCTTGCAGTCGTATCATGATCTTTGTATTATGGCGGCACGTTACGGTGAGATGGGTGAGTGGCTGAAACCACATCCCTGCTAAGGATGCATACGGGCAACTGTATCGAGGGTTCGAATCCCTCTCTCACCGCCACGATTTACTTATGTCGCGCTCATAGCTCAGCTGGATAGAGCACTTGGCTACGAACTAAGGGGTCGGGAGTTCGAATCTCTCTGAGCGCACCAATAAGTAAATCTGAAAACGTAGTCTTTTAAGACGACACAAGTTACGCGCTCATAGCTCAGCTGGATAGAGCACTTGGCTACGAACTAAGGGGTCGGGAGTTCGAATCTCTCTGAGCGCACCAACTTGAACAAATTACCGCGCATGTTGCGGTTTTTTTGTGCCTGTGATTTATCGTTTTGATGCAGCCTGTCTTTTGTCTTTTGTCTTTTGTCTTTTGTCTTTTGTCTTTTGTCTTTTGTCTTTTGTCTTTTGTCTTTTGTCTTTTGTCTTTTGTCTTTTATAAAGCGTTCTATTCCATTTGCTTTCTTCAACAGATTAACGCTTATTTCAGATGTTCATGGTGATGCATTTTTTTAAAGCTAAGATAAAGAAAAGTTGGGTGAGTTAAAGCCGTGATTCAATGAGGGCAATATATTTGTTATCCATTTTGAGCATTTATACGTGAGTATTGCTAAGTTTAAATTCCAAACTTGTGATGCAAAAGCCATTAAAAAAGTAAATCTAGCTGATTTTTAGCGTGTTTAAAGGGTAATTGTTTATTTGCTGTGCGTTTGGTTAAATTTATATGAAAAAGCTCTTAACAAAAAATAAAAATCACGTATAATGAGCCTCATCAAGACGTCGCGCTCATAGCTCAGCTGGATAGAGCACTTGGCTACGAACTAAGGGGTCGGGAGTTCGAATCTCTCTGAGCGCACCAACTTGATCAAGATTGAAAAAACCGCACATGTGCGGTTTTTTTGTGTCTGAAATATAGCTAAAACCAATAAATTCAGCTTATCAATTAAGGTTCTAATTTAACTTCTGTTTAACTTTGAGTGCAAAGACTGTATTGCCGCCTAAAGCCGGCAGCATGTCGTGATACGGCATACTGCGCATGGCGCGAAGTAAAAACGGTGCTTTGTCATCAATCTTCACCGCACTGGTCAATTGTAATAACGACCCTTGTTGTAAGGGGCGAATATGCATAGCACCTCGGACAAACTTTAAGTCCCCACCTGTTGCGGTGTATTGATTTTGCAATAAATCGGGATAGTTAAAACGCATTTTAAAATCGAAGGGAATATTGATCACACCTAAACCCACCGAAATTTTATAGTCGGCATCCATGAGGTGCGGATTAATTTTCTGCACTTGCATATGTTTGACTTGTCTTGGAAATAAATGCTTGAACGAAGACACATTAATCCAGCGCTGTAAGCTCGAAGGCTCTTGTGCATAATATTGAAAACTGGTGCTAAAGCGCATCAATTCATAATTTTGCCCAAAGGGAACGCGCTGCGCTGTCAAAATAAAGGACACAGGTTCTTTCGAGCTTTGACTTAATTGAGTGACCTTGTCGATTTGAGAGGCATTTAATTTGAGTTCAGGCAATTGATTTGCAGCGAGAGTTTCACTGCTAAAGGTTTTAAATCGGCGCTGTAACGATTCGAGTAAAAAACCATTGGTTCCCGCAGGAATCCCTAATTTGGCATCGGGTAAGGCATTTAATATTTTGCTAAACAAAAAACCTTTGGGCTGATTTAAATCGCCCCATTGGGTCACACTAATCAAGGTGTGTTGTGCGTCAATCTCAAACCACTCAATTTTTCCTGCACCAAAGGGCACCGGTGCCTGTAGAATCAAACTATTAATGCTGTTTTGCTGAATTTGGTGCTGCATCACCACGGTTTCTTTAAAGTTTAAAACCGGAATCGGTGTCGGGATATGGATACGATATTCAACTTGGCTGGTTGAACCTTGTTGTTGCAAAACCTCAGCAGATTTTAGCGTGGGAAATAAGCCTGCATAGTTTGGATAATTACTGAGTAATCTCGCCACATTTTTGCTGTTGGTTGGGACAACCACGGCGGCACTTTGAAATTTACCAATGACTTTTTGGCCTCCTTTCATCGTGGGCAGACTAATCTGCTGTGAGGGATGTGCAAAAATCACGATGTGATCACCGGCAAGATTGGCCAAGGCTTTGGCATTGCCATTAAACAAGTCTAAACTACTAGGGATCTGGGGTTGCCATTGAACGAATTTGGCCCAACTGGTCGATATGCTCAGTCCACTCAGAAACACCAGTATCATGATTATTTTTGTTATCTGCATGTCACATCCTGCGTATGCAATCTTTTATTTGTTGCTGTTTTTAACGTATTTCTAGGTGGAAGGGAAGTAGTGAAGTGTTACAACCGACCATTAAAAAGCATGAAGCAAGTTTGAATTGTGGTGTAGTATTTAGCGCAATTCATTTTTAAATATTCATACGCTTATGTCTGAGAATCTACCTGCATTATCGCTGCGCTATTTTTTAAATCTAGAAGAATCACAGGATGGTTTTGCACTAGCAACTTTTGGCAAAAAGCAATTTACGCGTTTTTTAACGCCAGCGATTAGCCTTGGGATTATCATCTGGGGTTTTTACTTGGGTGTAGATGGCGTCGGTGCATACTATGTTGGGCTGGGTGCTTTCTTTTTACTTCTTCAAGGCATCATGCGTTATTGGTTTTTACCGATGATGTTTAAACGCCAGTTTGTAAAATACCAATTAGGAAAAAGTGAACAAGGTATTGATTTATTTCAAGACTATGCAGAAATTCATGCCAATGGTCGTAAGAATATCTTCCATTATGCTGAAGTGGCCAATTTTGCTGAAGGCAAATTGACCTATATGCTTGAGCTGAAAAATAAAACCGTGATTATTGTGCCGAAAAGTGCATTTAAAGATACTGCGGACCAAGCGATTTTTAGCAATACTTTTCAGCACTAAGACAATCTATTCATAACAAAAGAGGGAGTAGTATGCAGTCACGTCCATCTAAAATTGTTTGCGTCGGTCGTAGTTATGCAGATCATGCCAAAGAATTAGGCAATGCAATTCCTGACCGTCCTGTGCTTTTTATGAAGCCGCCAAGTGCATTAACCGCATTAGAGCAAGGCATCACATGGAATCCTGCATGGGGCAGTTGCCACTATGAATGCGAATTAAGTTTACGTATTGATCGTCCTTTATCGGCTGAAACTGATCCTCTCAAAGCCTTAGAAGCAGTTGGAGCTGTGACTTTGGGCCTAGATCTGACTTTGCGTGATCTACAAGATGACTTAAAGAAAAAAGGTCAGCCTTGGGAGCGTGCCAAAGCTTATGATGGTTCTTGCATCCTTGCGGATTGGGTCGATGTCCAAGAGGTGGTTCAAGATTGGAAAGATGTGCATTATACCTTGCATGTCAATGATGAATTGCGTCAGAACGGTGATACTGCATTGCTGATTTTTGATGTGGGTACTTTGTTGGCCGATATTAGCCAAGTGTTTAGTCTTGAGGCGGGTGATGTGGTCATGACGGGTACGCCTGCAGGTGTCGCGGCACTACAGTCAGGTGAGCAGTTGAAAATGACCCTAAAAGGCAAAAATCAGGACTATGTCTGGACAACCTTTGTCAAATAATCTGTGAACGACATACAAAAAGGCTGCTTAATGCAGCCTTTTTTTGATTGATCTATTCAGTACTGCTTGATTACGGTGGCTCATTCGGTTGTAAAGGGCCGGTGTCTTTCCATGTTTCATAGGTGTCGGCCATATGCTGTGAGTCGGTGTCTCCCAATGCACCTGCTTTGGCATACCATTGTCGTGCTTTTTCACCATCACGAATGTCATAATGATAATAATGTGCCATTTTCATTGCGGAGTCGGCATCTTGCCCTTGTTCTGCAGCATAGCTTAAATATTCGGCAGCTTTGTCGGGTGTAGACGAAGGATGTTCAGAAAAATAGTGTTGATTTCCCAAGATTTTGATCGCCTCGACATTCTTTTGTTTGGCGGCTTTTTCATACCAAATTTGCGCTTGGTGTTTATCTTGAATTAAGCCTTTTCCAGTGTCGTACATCCACCCAACGGTATATTCAGCAGCAGGATCATGAGTCTTTTTTGCAAGGTCTAGCACCCAGTGTGCAAGGAAAATATTGCCATCTTGCTGCATCTTTCGAATCACTTGATCTGCATGCGGGTTTCCTTGGTAGGCTTGAGTCATCAACCATGCGAATGCGTCCGTAGTGCCTTGATCCGCAGCAGCTTTGTACCAATGTACACTTTGTTCGATATTTTGTTCTGTGCCCGTTCCACTGAGGTATAAATCACCCACTTTCATTTGTGCAGTCGCATCGCCCGTTTGAGCGGTTTTGAGTGCAGAATTAAATTCACGCTGTTCTTTGGAACTACAAGCCGTTAAAAATACGGCAGATAAACACAGCGCTAAAATGGTTTTTTTATTCATTCGAAATGGAGTCTTTATCATTCTTCGTGGATTTTTTGATCTTAGCGGATTGTTGAATCACTTTATAGAGACCCTTATAGCTAAATTTAAACAAATTTAGGGCTTTAAGGCAGATTTTCTAAACTGATCTGGGGTACAAAGCATCCATTTTTTAAACATATTTATAAACGCCGAGGCATTGGCATAACCGAGTTCTAAAGCAATATTTTCGACAGTTTGGCCTGCGTTGAGCATCGACATGGCTTTCATGACTTTGAGGCGTTGTCGCCATTCATGCAGGGACATCCCAAGTTCTTTTTGACAATAGCGCGCCAGAGTACGTTCCGTCATGTTTATCCGCTGTGCCAATTGCTCAAGCGAGCTTTGATCCGCAGAATGTTGGTGTAAATAATCAAGCAATTGTTTGAGGGCAGGATGTTCCGAATGCGGTAAATAGCTACTGACCAGTTTAGCTTGATGCAGTTGATCTAAGATCACATGAAGCAAGCGTTGATATTCGGCCGTATTTTCCATGAGGTCGGCTTGTTGGTGTAAGAGACGCAAATGGCTGAAGATCGCGGTGACTAAGGGCGAGCTGAGTAAAATCCCAGGTTGTTTCGGTAAGTGAGTACATAGCGATTCATGTACATATAAGGTGCCATGTGAAACCGCGGTACGATTTAAACCACTGTGTTCTAAGTGTGGGGGAAGCCAAATGCCATAAGGCGGTGGGGTAATATAGTCTATCTGATTGATGTTCACTTCCATCACGCCATTAAAGGCATAGACAAACTCGCCCCAAGCATGCCCATGAACGGAATAAACAGACAGTGCAGGATCGTCACGAAAACTGATCCACAGCGCTGCTTGAATTTCATCGTTAGTGGGAAGTTGTTGCAACTGCGTATGATCTGCACGAGCTTTATGACGCATGAGAAATTTTGCCTGAATAAGAAGATCACTTGTCTATTTTGAAGTATATATTTTATTTCTGACAGTTCTATAGTGTTGCTTGTCGTATTGTCGAGTAAAAAGTGTGGAACAGCGCAAGGCGCTAGATGCAAAAGCTTCTGGTCTGATGATTATTTTGTGCATGATTTTAGGGATTCAGCAGGTCATTTTGAAATTGGCCGCGGATGATATTGCGCCGATCATGCAAATTGCCATTCGATCGGGTTTGGCTGCGCTGTTGGTCTTTCCACTCATTCGTCTCAAGCCGGGAACACATTTTTATACACGCGAATACTTGCTGCCGGGTATTTGGTTGGCGTTTTTATTTTCAGCCGAATTTATTTTAGTAGCAGAATCCTTGCGCTATACCTCTGCATCACATAGCGTTGTCTTGCTCTATACCGCACCGATATTCGTGGCATTAGGTTTACATTGGAAGTTGCCTGAAGAAAAGCTTACAGCGATCCAGTGGGTCGGTATTTTTATTGCCTTTTCAGGTATTGTCCTGTCGTTTATGGGACGTGAAAGTAGCACTACAGTCAACACTCAAGCCCTGTTGGGTGATGCGATGGCATTACTTGCAGGGGTGATGTGGGCCTTGACCACCATTTCATTAAGACTCACCAAACTCTCTAATGCACCTCCGACTCAGACCTTGTTTTATCAGTTAGTTGGTGGTTGTGTGTTTTTATTACCTGTGGCGTGGCTGACAGGACAAATGACTATACATTGGACCGTATTGTCCATCAGCAGCATGATTTTTCATGTGCTCATTATTTCATTTTTCAGCCTCATGTTGTGGTTTTGGCTGTTAAGTAAATATCTGGCCAATGGTCTGGGCGTATTTTCATTCCTTACCCCAATCTTTGGTCTGGTCTTTGGCGTATTGATCTTAAATGAAACGATTGAACTGAACTTTATCTTGGGGACGGCCTTAGTAATGGTCGGGGTGATGACGGTAACCTTGCATCGATGGTTAGCTAAATTGATGGGACGTCAGCGCACAGCGATCTAATATCATGTATAAATAAAAAAAGGAGAGCTCTACGGCTCTCCTTTTTTTATTTACGCTTATTTTTCTTCAAAAATAGTCGCAAGCGGAATCGAGAGTTTGGCCGCAAGATAATCATCCGATTCGACCAGTTGCGGCCCAATTTTTTCCATCCAAATATCATCTGGATCGACGCGACCTAGGTCTTGGCGTTTAGGGAGGGGATAGGGAAGCTTACTGTAAAAACTCCAAAAGTCCACTTGGGTTAAATTGCGAACCAAAACATAATGATCATCGTCAGTACGTTTAATCAGGTGTTGCTTTTCAAATAATAAAATATAGCTCGGCAGGCGACCGATTTCATCACGCCCTAAAACCTCAAGCGCTTCTTTTTCTGTCACGCTCTGACCGAGTTTTTGCTTTTTATAAAATAATTCAAGCAAATCCATCAACATAATAACAGGATGACGTTTTTGGTCGTTGCCCGAATTGAAAGCTGTCAGTGCATAACTAATTTCTACCCCAATCAGTACGATATTCCATGAAAGGAATATCCAAAGCAGGAAAATTGGCACTGCAGCAAAAGCACCGTAAACGATTTGATAACTGGTGAAATTTGACATGACAAAACCAAAGAGGTTTTTGAGCAATTCAAATACCACGGCACTAAAGACACCCGCGATCAGCGCCGCCTTAATCGGCACACTGCGGTTGGGAATCGTCCAATACAGAATGAAAAAACCTAAAATGGTCAATGAAAAAGACAAGATCCACAGCAGAAAAGCCCCATCCAGTTCATAGCCGGCAAAATTATTGCTGAGGACATTCATAGAGGCCAAGGTAGATGACACAACAAATGCGCTACCCAGTAAGATTGGGCCTAATGAGATAATAGTCCAATAGCGCATAAAGCCAATAATGCCGCCACGTGTCTCACGCACCCGCCAAATTCGGTTAAATACTGTCTCAATGCTGGTCAGCATCATAACTGTGGTAATGAATAAAAACAGTACACCAATAACAGTCAGGTTACTGGATTTATCGGTGAATGCATTCAGTGCTTTATCAAAAGCAATTGTCGTTTTCGGTAGGAAATTACTATAAATCAATTGTTGAAGCTGTTGACGAGCAGGTTCTAAAGCTTTAATTGAGGAGATGATGACCAAGAATACGGTCAACATGGGTACCACTGCAAACAAGGTGGTATAGGTTAATGATCCTGCTTGTTCACGGCAGCGATCGGCTTCAAAACGTCGAATGACAAATAAAACAAACTGAAACCATTTCTTGTCGTAAAAGGGAAGTTTTTTTAAAAATGCTTCGATCATTCGTTCAAGTCTCGAGTTATTTTAGTCATGTTTATGCAATTTTCATCACTTAGCTTAACCAAAAAATAGGAAAAATACCGTATAGTTTTCTTTTTTCATTGAATTTATAAAAATGACGCAAGCTTATGTACTAGTGCTGTATTACAGCAAATATGGTTCAACACGTGAGATGGCACATTTGATTGCCAATGGAATTGAAGCGTCTGGAATGGCGGTAAAAATACGAACCGTTCCAAATTTATCTACTGTGGTGACTGATGTGCAGCCCAGTATTCCTGCCGAAGGCGATATTTACTGTAGCTTAGATGACTTAGCGCATTGCTCAGGTTTAGCCCTTGGTTCGCCAACACGTTTTGGTAATATGGCGTCGGAAATGAAATATTTCTGGGATCAAACCACAGCGCTTTGGCTCAATGGCGCATTACATGGCAAACCTGCCTGTGTGTTTACCAGTTCAGGTTCAATGCATGGGGGACAGGAAAGTACTTTGCTGACCATGCTGCCGCCTTTGTTTCATCACGGAATGATGGTTATGGGTTTAAGTAATGCCCATCCGGCATTATCGAATACCAAAACGGGTGGTACACCTTATGGTGCAAGCCATGTCAGTGGTCCACGCCATGATCAGTCATTGAGTCAAGATGAGCGTAATTTGTGTGAAGAGCAGGGTAAACGCCTAGGCGAAGTGGTCAAAAAGTTGATTTGATACTTACTTGTTCTAGGACGTTGCGCTAACTTTGTAGCGAACGGGCAAGAAAAGGCTTAAATATTGCACTTTTCTTGCTTTTTTTTACGTGTGACTTCTCTTTATTTATGACGTTGTATTGCCGCCAAAAATATAAAAATAAATCTGTCGAACTATTCTTAAAATACCCAAAATAAGTGATATCAATAACATATTGAAAGTTTTTAAATACAGCCTGCTCAGTGATGGCCTTGAGTCAATTATTACTGTCTCTTTAGGCGCGTTATTTTTATTTTTTGATTACATGATTTGTATTTAAATTTCTTCTTTGGGGTGTGTGATGTCTATTATTAATTTTCGAATGATTTTCCTATGTTCCGCATTGGCTGCGTCTACTTTGTGTACGGCAATGCCAGTTTTACACAGTATGGATTTTCCGCAAGAGAAAAAAGCTGAAGAAAAAGAATTTTTGGCGAAACAAGATCAAGTCAAAGCAGAATCAAAATCTTTAACCGATGCTTCAAAATAATTGATTCGCCATGGTTTCGAATAGCATTTCAATAGGCTAGAAATACATGCTAGAAAAACAATAACCCATTAAAAAAGAGCGCTGATGCGCTCTTTTTTTACATCGAATTTAGTCTTGATCCGAAGTCTTTGCAGCGTCTTCAGGCTGTTGCTCAACTTCAAATCGCTGTTTGCAGTCTAAACATTGGTAGTCGAGAAAAATATTTTGATCGACGATCACGCCGGCTTTTTTACCAAAACGGTGTCCTAGAAAACCGCCGGTAATACCGACGCTAATCGCACCGACAAAAGTCCCGATGGTTCCGCCCATAATCACGCCAAGTGGGCCTGCAGTCACACCACCAATCGCAGCACCAATAGATGCGCCAGATGCCGCACCACCAACAGTCCCTGCAGCAGTTCCTGCACCACTGAGTAAGACCCCACCAATTTTTTGTAAGTTTTGTTCATGGTTACGCTTTTCAATATGGGTTGATCCACATTTTGGACATTTAACTGTCGGTTCCATGTTTTGATCTTCTGTATTCATAACTTTCCGTAGCCTTAAAAAAAATAAAGTGGCCGAATTTATGGTGCAGCATAAAGTAATTTGACAGATGAGTAGTTGACCCATTTGATCAAATGTGACGATTTTCCTGAATTTTATCGAGTTTTGCGCACAGATGTTTTGTCTGCTTGTAACCAAGGCGTTAAAAAGTGCGCTCTACGTCACCTTAATCGTAAGTTTTTAGCAAAAAAAAGAACACCTGATGTGTTCTTTTTTTCTTTTGAACGCAAACTTAGTCACGAACAAATTCAACAGTACCATTCGCCAGTGATTTCACACGTGCCAATGATTCAACGCGATAGCCTTTTTCAAGCAAAATATCACGACCAGGTTGGAATGATTTTTCAATCACGATACCGATACCCAATACTTCAGCACTTGCTTGATGAATAAGATCTGCAAGACCTAAAGCCGCTTGACCATTGGCCAAAAAATCGTCAATCACTAAAACTTTATCTTCAGCATTGATGTGCTTTTTAGAAATCGCGATAGTGCTTTCAGTTTGTTTTGTAAAAGAAAACACTTTTGAGCGATACAAATCATCTTTTAAGGTTAAAGATTGATATTTACGTGCAAAAATCACAGGAACACCAAGTTCAAGACCAGCCATTACTGCAGGTGCAATACCTGATGCTTCAATCGTAATGATTTTTGTGATGCCAGCATCTTTAAAAAGACGGGCAAATTCTTGACCAATTTGCTGCATCATCACAGGGTCAATTTGGTGGTTCAGGAAAGAATCGACTTTCAGAACTTCTTCAGAGAGAACGATACCTTCAGCTAAGATTTTCTGTTCCAGAGCGTGCACGGGAGAATCCTCGAGGGGCAGGTGCTTTTTAAAGCAAAAGCGTATTTTAAAAAGCACCGTGAAAAATGCAAGCGAAATTGATCAAATCAATTAATTTGTTGCACCTTTATAGCCCGTTAACAATAAACCGTAAGAGGTTTTATTGTCTTGGTGGGAAACTTTGACAGGTAGATAATCTAGTTTTGGTGCTAACCAGAAAGTCGTTTGACGGCCTGGTTTGTCATGACGCATCACGACTTTAACGGTGTCAAAAGTTCCATAAGTGGTTTTCACTTTTTCAGTGCCTTGTTTCACGAACTTACGAGCTTCAACCTCTTTGGCATCGGCAATGTAGTAATTCGATTTCAAACCACCATTTTTTAAATCTTCACGAATTTGCAATTCAGCATTGAGTTCATCTAACACACCTGATTTCCACGCAAATGAACGCGCTTTATCATCTTTTTTGGTATTAATGGTTTTTGCGCCAGCATTGAAATTGATGTTCATGGTGTTGTTGTGCACCAAAATTTTGCTGCTGCGGCTAAAGCTGTTCGAGTGAATTTGGCTGCCATTTAAACTAAAACGACTGGTTTCAGTTGCAGAGGCCATCGCACCAGCTTTTGCTGCAAAAACATACGTCCAGTTATTCCCAGATTGTTTTAGGGTACGTGTTGCAGAACCCAAGTTTTTGCCGTTGTAATTAAACTGGTAGCTTGCTTGGAATGGACTCATGGCAAATGACTGACTTGAGAAACCAGTCAAAAGCAGTGTAGTCGATACCCCAGCAACAAGACCTAAATTTTTCAAAACTGAATGTGCCATAAGTATGGTTTTCCTATTCAATAGAAGTGCGGTGGGCTAAACCACCTGATATATTTATTATGCGGCTGGATTGTGGAGAATCACGTCACAAATCCGTGCCTAATGTATATATTGTGTAGCGTTTTTATAGGTTCAAGATGCCTAAGTACAGGATAAGTCTAGCTTTCCTTTTGCTTTATAGGCGTGACTTCATCGTCTTTTAAATTTGAATCATCCCAGTCTTCCATCCGTTCTTGCGACATTTTGGTGAACAATGCGGTTAAATTAACATTACCAATCACCACCAATTCGGCCTCACGTAAAACAGCATGGTTGACATGGACTTTGCCCAGTGTGTCGATAATCGATCGACTTTTACCGAGCCAGCGATTCAGGTCTAAATACAGTAAATCATCTTTAACTTTGATCACATTGAGCTTTTCCAAAATCATACCCAATGGATCTTGGTTGAGTACTTTTTGATAGAACCATAACGCCATGCGCACGCCCATCTTATACAGAACATTTGGATACTTTGCTTCAATCACTTGTGTATCACTAATTTGTTCAAATACGATCAATTGGGTTTGTTTGTTGAGTTCCATCTGTACCAGTTTTAAATCAACAGAGAGTGTTATGATCAGCCCGTTATAATCCAATGTGGCATACAGTCGAAGCCAGTCATCATGCAGGTCAGCATGCAAGTCTTTGAGCATTTTCACATTATCGGTGACAAAGCGCTGAAATGTCGCATTTAAAAACACTTGAGACATTGGGAATTCACGCTCATCTTCAATAAATCCTTCAGCTTTTTGGTACACTTGGCGTATACGTTTAGCGATATTGGAAACTAGCGTTTGCATAAGAAGTGCATCCTGACAAATTATGTTTTTTGACGATGTTTATCTTGTCGATTTCTATAAAAACACAAGGTTTTGATCTTGCAGTTTAGCAAAATAAATTGCACCATTTTCATGATTTTAATTGTGCATTATCTATGTGTTGATGGATTTCTCGTTTTCATCAAAAAATGAATACGAGTTTTATTTTATACTGTTTTAAGCAGTTTGGGGAATGCGGCAAATAGTCGGTTTAATGTGATGCTGAAAAAAATAACGTTCATGCCCTTGATGAAAGAGTGGTGGAAAGATCCCATATTTGCAACTGCGTTGGTGTTTGCTGCTGTGTTGCATTTGGCATTTTTAACCATGCAATTTACCATGCCCCAAGAGGCTGACTATAACACCAAAGAAATTGCAGTTTCTTTACGTCCTACGACGGAAAAAATTGAACATGCAGACTTTTTAGCGCAAGCCGATCAGCAGGGCTCGGGGACATTCCGTGAGTCGCATCGGATGTCGAGTGACATGCCTGCACCGATGATCGAACAAAAAGCCGGTGAGCAAAAAAGTGAAGCTTTAGAACAACTGCAACAAAAGAAAGAGCTCAGCTTTGAAGATAAAGTGTTGATGACAACTTTGAGTTGGCAAAAGCAAGCGGAAGAAAACAGTCGCAAAAAAGCCGTTGAGGAGTTGAATAGTCAGTTTCAGGCCAAGGCTGCGATGGTAGCGAGTATCGAAGCTCAATATTTACAACGTCAGCAAAACTTTAGCCGTCAGCAAAAAATTAAAACCATTGATGGTATTCAAGCCAAGCAAGATGTTTCTGCGGCCTATATGGAAAAATTTCGCGAAAAAGTCGAGTTTTATGGTAACCGTTATTATCCTGAAGCGGCAAAACAGCAGCAGCTCCGCGGTGAAGTCCGCTTAATGGTTATTTTGAACAGTAATGGCGGGATTCGTGCCATTCGTTTGATTGAAAGTTCAGGTTCGAGCTTATTGGACGAAGCTGCGAAAACCTCTGTGCGTAAGGCGGCACCTTTTGGTTTGTTTGATGCCAAAATGAAAGACATCTCAGAACTTCGTATTGTGCGTACTTGGCGCTTCGATCCTGCAGAAGCAGAGTTTGAGGTGCGTTAATCAGTTGTGATAGCGTCGCAAAACTTCGCAGATTTCGACGCTAAAACTCGCATACCATTGGTTTTTCCCCAATTGTTGCGCCACCAGATGTTGTGCATCTTGTTGCCAAGCTCGAATGTCTTCTAATGTATTCCAGTAGGAAAGGGCAATTTCATGCTCACCCTCTGTCAGCGCTTCAAAATGTTGACAGTTAAAGTGTGTCAAGGCTTTGTCTCTAAGCTGCTGTGCAGTCGAAAAATACAGCTCATCAAGCGTACGAATGCGTGCTTTAAAAATCACGACATATTGCATATCTTTCCTTCCTTGGTTTTTATGACGATAAAAAAAGCGAGCCGTAGCTCGCTTTTTTTGTTCTTAATCTCTTTCCAGATAAGGGTTATCAAACCCTAATTTGGCTAAAATCTCGATTTCCAACGCTTCCATTTCTTCAGCATCTTCATCAGAGGTTTCATGGTCATAGCCCATGAGGTGCAAGGTACCGTGTACCAGCATATGCGTAAAGTGGGTCAGGGGTGCTTTGCTTTGTTCTTGTGCTTCTCGAAGAACTACAGGAATACAAATCACCAAGTCGCCAATCGGAAATGAGTCTAAAACTGCTGCCATTTCATCGGGGAGATCGCTCGGAAAAGACAACACATTAGTCGGTTTGTCTTTACCACGATATTCCAAGTTCAATTTGTGGCTTTCGTCATTGTCCACACATGCAATACCGATCTCACAATCACTTTGTGTATCGATATGACGTAAAGCCGTTTCCACGACTTTTTTGATATGCGCACGTTTCACCACCAATTCAGGTGACTGAAAATTTTGCTGCAAGGAGAGATTAAGTTTCAAAATGAATCCTTAAATGTTTTCGTCTTGATGCTGCCCATCAGCTTTAGCATCATTGTCCGCCACCAAGGCTTCCTGACGTGCTTTACGTTCTGCACGTTGTTCAGCCGTGAGGCGATGTTGTTCGCTGTCCCATCCCTCATAGGCTTCAACAATTTTTTGAACCAATTGATGACGTACCACGTCACGAGAGTGGAAGCGAGTAATATGAATTTCTTTGATTTTTTCAATCACACGTAAGGCATGTGCCAAACCAGATTGTTGACCACGAGGTAAATCGACCTGTGTAATGTCGCCCGTGATTACTGCACGAGAACCAAAACCTAAACGGGTGAGGAACATTTTCATTTGTTCAGGGGTGGTGTTTTGTGCTTCATCTAAAATCACAAAAGAATGATTTAAGGTACGACCACGCATGTAGGCCAGTGGTGCAACTTCAATCACTTGACGTTCAATTAGTTTAGCGACTTTTTCAAAACCGAGCATTTCATACAAAGCGTCGTATAGCGGACGTAAGTAAGGGTCAATTTTTTGGCTCAAATCACCGGGTAAAAAACCCAGTTTTTCACCTGCTTCAACCGCAGGGCGAACCAATAAAATACGCTGAATTTCATTACGTTCTAGCATATCTACAGCAGCGGCGACCGCGAGATAAGTTTTACCTGTACCCGCTGGGCCGATACCAAATGAAATATCGCTTTGTAAAATACGCTGTACATAGCGTTTTTGATTGGCACCACGTGGATTGATCCGACCTTTACGGGTTTGTAGATAAACATTGTCTAAACCGGTATGCTCATTTTCAGAAAAATCTTCCTGAATTTCGCGGTCAGTCTGACTGCCTTGAATCATCATGTGTAAAATGTCCGCACTAATCTGTGGATTGGTTTCGGACTCTTCATAAAGACGGTGAAGGAGACTTTCGGCTCTCTCTACCGCATCGATTTCCCCATCGACAAAAAAAGCATCTGCACGATGAGAAATTTTGACATCTAAACGTTGTTCAATTTGTTTGAGATGACCGTTATAGGCACCGAGCATGCTTTGTAAACGGTCAAGTGGAATACCAGCAAAAGTTACAGTACGTCGAATCGCTGCAGTCAAGAGAATTCCTTTAAATTGGTCTGACGATTAAGCTTACATTACGCCACGTCAGGCTCAAGATTCAAGAGTTCACCGTAAACAAACTTCAAAGTTTTAATATCGGTCACTTCAATCTCTGCAAAACGCCCAACCCATGCAGGATCACCGATAAAGCTAACCAAACGTGTATTGTCTGCAGTACCAATCAGCAAGTTCGGATCTTTGTCTGAAACAGACTCAATCAAGACACGTTGAATGGTCCCTAGCATTGCATCAGTTTTATCAATACTAGATTGTTTAATCCATTGTTGAACTTTTGCAAGACGTTCTTTTTTCACATCTTCAGGGGTGGTGTCTTCAAGTTCTGAGGCAGGAGTACCCGGACGTTTTGAGTAGATGAAACTGTATGAATGATCGAAGTCCATATCTTGGATAAATTGATAAGTTTCTTCGAAGTTTTCGTCAGTCTCACCCGGGAAGCCAATAATAAAGTCACTAGATAAATGCATATCAGGGCGAACTTGACGTAATTTAGCAATTTTATCGATATATACATCAATCGTGTGGTTACGTTTCATGGCTTGTAGCACGTCATTCGAACCACTTTGAACTGGTAGATGCAAGTGAGAAACCATTTGCGGTAAGTCACGGTAGCATTGAATCAAGTCATCATTAAATTCAAGCGGGTGCGATGTGGTGTAACGAATACGTCCAATGCCCGGAATTTCGGCCACTAAACGCAGTAACTCTGCAAAGGTGCAAATATTACCTTCGAAGGTTTCACCACGGTAGCCATTCACGTTTTGGCCGAGTAATGAAATTTCACGTACGCCTTTTTCAGCTAAAGTGGCAATTTCAGCCAATACGTCATCGAGTGGGCGAGAAACCTCTTCACCACGGGTATAAGGAACTACGCAGAATGAACAGTATTTAGAACAGCCTTCCATGATAGAAACAAAGGCTTTAAACCCTTCTACACGCGGTTCAGGTAAAAAGTCGAATTTTTCAATATCAGGGAATGAAATATCCACCAACTGAATTTTTTCTTTTTTCGGTTTGACCACTTGCTCAGTATGTTGATCAAGCATTTGCGGTAAACGGTGTAAGGTTTGTGGACCAAACACCATATCTACATACGGTGCGCGTTTTTGAATGTTGTCACCTTCCTGAGAGGCAACACAGCCACCAACACCAATCACCAAGTCAGGATTTTTTTCTTTCAGCTTGCGCCAGCGGCCTAACTCAGAAAATACTTTTTCTTGGGCTTTTTCACGGATAGAGCAGGTATTCATCAGGAGAATATCCGCTTCTTTTGGATCGTTTGTCAGCACATAGCCGTGAGAATCACCTAAAAGGTCGCCCATACGTTGACTGTCATACTCATTCATCTGACACCCTTGCGTTTCGATGTACAGTTTTTTCACTGCTCCATCTTGAGCTGGGGTGTGCTGTGGCTGGGTAACAGTGTTATCTGGGGCAGCTTGGGCACTATTGGGGATGAAGGTTTGAACCGTCATGTAGGCTCCTAAAGGAATTTTATGAAAATCAATAACCATACGTGGCTGACAGACAATTCAATCAATTGAATTGTGCAGCTGCGGAGGTCAAAAAGGGGATTTTAAGAATGGGCAATATTTTAGCAGTAATTTACTAGAAACTTACAGCCTAAAATTACAACTCTGCCATATTGATTTATGAAGCAAAAATGTTTGAAAATTAATATTGGCTAATCATAAGGTTACATAACAGAACACAATGCAGAGTTTAGAATTATTAAACTAATTCCTAAACAAAGTTCGATGTGCTGTAACTGAGCAGAATGACATGAAAGAAGGCAAGTGGATGTTAAAACATAATTTTAAACAGAAAAATTACGCTAAATTACTTGCTTTGAGTGTCGGGCTCTCCGGAATTTCTGCGTTTGCCCAAGCCGCAGATGAGCAGTTTAACGATGCTTTACGTGCTGCGAATGCAGGCAATATTAGTTTATTACAACAATACCAATCATCCATGCAAAATGATGTTTTGGGCTATTATCCAGAATATTGGTTACTGAATAATAATTTGGCTTCACAACCTGCAAGTGCCATTATTAATTTTGCACAGCGTTATCCAAACTCGGCAATGGCAGAAAAATTAGCCGCAGATTATGTTGAAGAAAAAGTCAAACAAGCTGATTTCGCTACAGCACAGCCTGTCTTACAATATGTGACTAATGCTGACCGTGCTGAAACCTGTGCCATGGCTCAAGTCCGCGCCAAGTCGGGCGATCCACTGGTTTATGCAGAATTTAAAGATGTATGGTTGACCACAAACTCACAACCTGATTCGTGTACTGGCTTGGGCCGTATGATGTTATCAAGTCCTTTAATGACTCAAGATGACCGCCATCAACGGATGTGGGGGCAGTTAAGAGCCGGACAGTCAGGGCAAGCGATTGCGACTGCGCAAACCATTGGCGTGAATATTAATTTATCGCAACTCAACACGATTCAAGCCAATCCACTGAATTATTTATGGTCTGCACCCAAAGCCACAGCTGAAGATCATGCATACCTGATTTATGCGATGGGTCGCTTGGCCGATAGCGACTTAAATGGCGCGATTTCTTCGGTGAAACGTGCAGCAGAAGGCACACCAGCCGATGTACAAAAAGCCCTATACCGTAGTGTCGGGTATATCGGTGGTACAACGGTGATGAAAAACAATTTCAACCGTGAAGTTCTAAATTATCTTGATTTGAGTTATGGACTGCCTTTTAGTGCAGAAGAAGCCGAGATTTATGCGCGACAAGCCATTCGTTTTGGCGCATGGGAAAGTGTCATTCGTGCAATTGATGCGATGAGCGTTTCGCAAAAGCAAGAAGACCGTTGGCAATATTGGTTAGCACGAGCATCTGACCAACGTGGAGATGCCTCATCTAAACGTGCGGCAAAAGAAATTTATCGCAAGCTTGCCGTTGGCGATGATTACCATAATTTGTTAGCACGTGACAAAATTGGTCAGTCTTATAACAATATTCCGTCAAATGTGCAGCCTTCGTCACAAGATGCGCAGCGTCTCAGTCAGGATATTCACTTCCGTCGTGCCTTTGCATTGCGCAATATTAATGCATCTGACAGCTATATTAACCGTGAATGGAACTGGGCAGTGCGTCAAGCCTATTTAAAGCATGATGATGGCATGATTCTTGCCGCAGCTAAACGTGCAACCGATATGGGTTGGTATGATCGGGCGATTTATGCGGCAGATCGAACCACTAAACAGCACAATTATGCTTTACGTTATGCTATGCCGCATCAAAATTATGTGGTGAGTCATAGTCGTAATGCCGGCATTGACCCTGCATGGGCTTATGGTTTGATGCGTCAAGAAAGTCGGTTTGTCACTAGCGCACGTTCACATGTCGGTGCCGGTGGTTTAATGCAAATTATGCCAGACACCGCAAAATTGGTGGCTCGTCAGATGGGGGAGAGTTATAACCCCGCTGCATTAACGGATATGAATACCAATATTCGTTATGGCACTTTCTATTTATCGATGATTCAACGTCAATTGAGTAATAGTCCAGTCTTAGCGACCGCAGGTTACAATGCGGGTCCAAATCGTGCTCGACGCTGGCAGCCTGAATATCAAGCAATTGCAGCGGATCAATATACGGAATCGATTCCATTAACGGAAACTCGAGACTATGTAAAACATGTGATGACCAATGCAACCCATTACGGCCTTTTATTAGGTCAGGGGCCACAATCGATTGAAAAAAGAATGCAAATGATTCCATTACGGAATGCGCAATAAATTTTAAAGCAAGATGCGCCTGTTTTTAGGCGCAATATGGGTAAATGATGAATGCCGAAAATGGACATTAGACCTGCTTATCGAATACTGACATCACTGCTCATCGGCAGTGGTGCAGGCTTTGGTATGTCTATGCTTTCGGCTGCACCGGTTGTAAAAGGGTATGTGATGGATGTGCAAATGGTGCCTGCTGTTTGCGCCTATGACCCATTAAAAAGTAAAAAACGTAAATGTTTAGAAGGGTATTCACTCAATATCACGGGTCTATATCCAGAAACCTCTACACGTGATTGCACGACCAATAGTTCAGCTAAACTTTCTCCGTTGCAAGCGAAAGTGGTTGCACGGATTATGCCTGATGAAAATGCTCGCGTGGCGCTTTGGCACACTACCGGCGGCTGTGTCCCAATGAATGCTAGCCAGTATTTCAGAACCATTATTAATCATGCAGATAAGCTAAAAATTCCAGATGAATTGACCAGTCAAGAAACCCAATCCATTCAAGCCAATGTCTTGCGTAATAAAATGTTGCGTATGAACAGCGGATTGGTATCACAAAGTATTGAATTTAACTGTATGCAAACCCGTGGTGGTAGTCTGCTGACTGAGATTAAAATTTGCTATAAAAACAATGGTCAGTACAAAAGTTGCCCTGCGACTATCGTCGGAAATTGTCCTGCAACTTTCATAATTAAAGGTTCTTTCTAAGCTTTTTTCGGCATTTTATTTATATTTCCTATCATACTTTTGTTGAAAAGCATTCTCTTTTACATGCAAGCGTCAAAAGATTGGAGTACAATCTTTGCCGTTTATGATTATTAAGATTAGATAGAACAGCTATTTAATCATTATGACCTTCCTCAATTGGAGATAATTACATGAAGCAAGCAGTTCGTGTTGCCGTTACTGGCGCAGCTGGTCAAATCGGTTATAGCTTATTATTCCGTATCGCAAGCGGTGAAATGTTGGGTAAAGACCAACCAGTTATCCTTCAATTATTAGAAATTCCAGTTGAGAAAGCTCAACAAGCGCTTAAAGGCGTAATGATGGAACTTGATGACTGCGCATTCCCTCTTTTAGAAGGTATGATCGGTACTGATGATCCTAAAGTTGCATTCAAAGATGCTGACTACGCTCTTCTTGTAGGTTCACGTCCACGTGGTCCTGGTATGGAACGTGCTGACCTTCTTAAAGTAAACGGTGAAATCTTCATCGGTCAAGGCCAAGCGCTTAACGAAGTTGCTAGCCGTGACGTTAAAGTTCTTGTTGTAGGTAACCCTGCAAACACTAACGCTTACATCGCAATGAAATCTGCTCCAGATCTTCCAGCGAAAAACTTCACAGCAATGTTACGTCTTGACCACAACCGTGCGTTAACTCAACTTGCTCAAAAAGCAGGTGTTGCAGTTTCTGACATCGAAAACATGACAGTTTGGGGTAACCACTCTCCAACGATGTATGCTGACTACCGTTTTGCAAATGTAAACGGCGAAAGCTTAAAAGACAAAATCAACGATGCTGCTTGGAACAAAGACGTATTCCTTCCAACTGTTGGTAAACGTGGTGCTGCGATCATCGAAGCACGTGGTCTTTCTTCTGCTGCTTCTGCTGCAAACGCTGCAATCGACCATATGCGCGATTGGGCTCTTGGCACAAACGGCAAATGGGTAACTATGGGTATTCCTTCTGACGGTTCTTATGGTATTCCTGAAGGCGTAATGTTCGGTTTCCCTGTAACAACTGAAAACGGCGAATACAAAATCGTTCAAGGTCTTGAAATCGACGAATTCAGCCGTGAACGTATCAACTTCACTCTAAACGAGCTTGAAGAAGAACGTGCAGCAGTTGCTGACATGGTTAAATAATTTAATTTTTTAAATTAAATTATAAAAAGGCACTCCATTTGGGGTGCTTTTTTTATGGCCTGCGAAAAATACCACGCTTAATTTTTGAACAAAAAATAACACGTTGAGATGCTGTTGCAACTGACAAAGTCAAATAAACAGATAACTATAAAGATGAGAGAAATGTTATAGGCTTGAGGAGAACGGCAATGTTTGATCAACAACCGACGTTGGAACTATTTTTTGAACAATTGGGGTTGGATGCAAGTCCGGAAGGCATCGATCAATTTATCGAAACGCATCAAATCACCATGGATGTTCCATTGCATGAAGCGCCATTTTGGACGAAGTCACAGCGCGACTTTATTATTAGTCATTGGAAAAAAGATGATGACTGGGCCATGGTGGTCGATATTTTAAATGAACAATTGCATACAGAACATAAGCTTTCAGGATCATGCAAAATCTAAATACAATTTGAAACAACAAACCTAGTTTTATCGCTAGGTTTTTTTATCAGCATCATATAAGTTAATTAAATAATAAATGACAGATTAGTTGATAAGGAGGGCGAGATGCTCAATCAAAATAAACCATCCTTAGCTTTATTGTTTTCTCAATTGGGGTTAGCCAGCAGTCCAGCTGCGATCGAGTTATACGTACGTACGCATCAGCTTGCCGCAAGTGAAAATTTACATGATGCGCCGTTTTGGAATAAAGCACAGCGCGACTTTCTAATCAGCCATTTAGTACAAGATGATGATTGGGCCATTTGGATTGATGAGCTGAATCAACAGTTGCATATGGATGCATATAAGCTACAACCAGCATAGATTTCACTTCTCCATAAATAAAAAACACCTCTTCGGAGGTGTTTTTTATTTAGTGCAGTTTACTTTGGCGTAATTCTAAAAACCAAGTTTCTTGGCGATAAGGATTAAATGCAGGATGCTCAAGTAATGTGGTGAGTTTGAATTCTTGAGATTTGCTGTATTTATATAACCAGTGGCGGGTTAACGCAGGTTCTTGTTTTACTGCAGAGGCATAGGCCAAATAGAAGTAGATGTCGCCATGTTCAGCTTTGGACATCGGTTTCATAATCTGCTGGGTAATCAGGGCATAGCGCTGCTCTTTGGTGATTTCAAAAAATACCATATAGGCTTTGGCTAAATGCACAGACAAATTGATGTATAGCTCAATCGGCATTTCTTCAAATTCAATCCGGCTTTGCTCAAGTAGAACAATGGCTTCTTGCAGAAAATACACTTGTTCTTGATGGTTCTTACTTAAATTAACCAATTGCAGGCGTAAGTCTGCACGCTCAAGGGCAAGTTCAGGGCTGTTGCCTTGTAGAAATAATTGATCGGTTTCGCCAATACGCTGAATAATTTTATGACTGTTTTGACGCATCGGGTACATCCTCATCTATGAATGACTCATATATGAGGATAGTTTAAGGGATTTAAAGGAGGAATCTCGAATTACCACATCGAGTTGTCATTACGTAGCCAAGCCGTAATCGATAAACGTTGATGTTTAGCTTCGAGTACCTCGTGTAATAGGTCACTTTGGAATAACGCAATGCGATTCGGTTTAGGTTCTAAAATATGCCAAACATCATTCTTATCTTGTAAGCGCAATTCACCGCCCCAGTCGGCTTGCCAATATTCATGCAAATAATAAACCGCTGAAATGACACGTCCATTTTTGCCTTGAGGATTATCTTTGTGTAGTGCATAAAATTCACCTGCGTTATAACAAGCAAAATGTGCTTCGACTTCGTGAATGTTAGAAAAAAATGCGCGATTAAATTGTTCTGATAAAAGTTCTAAGGCTTGAACGTGTTCTTGTGCGACATCTAATGTGTCGTTAATCCATAAAATATGATCACTTCTAATTTTACTGATGACCCCATTTTGTACGGCTGCATCCCTAAATTTATTTAAATTTGACATACATTCTTCAACAAGTGCATGTATATATTCAGCAGGATAAGCGTCATCAATAATGCTAAACCCGTGTTGATCTAAATCATCGAGGATTTGATCAACCGGCCAAGACTTTGGGAGAAAGGCTGTTTCCATATGCGATCCAAAAAGTAGAGGAAAAAAGGTGACGTATTCTAGAGCAAGAATAGCATCGGAATGAAACTATTTTTCATGCTAAAATGTCCGTTGATATTAGGAATTAAAGAAACATGAATTACCGTCACCATTTCCATGCAGGCAACTTTGCCGACGTGATGAAGCACGTTTTGCTGCTTCAGTTATTAAGTCGACTGAATGCAAAAGATAAACCTTATCGCTATGTAGATACACATGGTGGTGCAGGTAAATATGATCTTTCGACCTCTGAAGCACAGAAATCAGGTGAGTTTTTAAATGGTATTCATCGTTTAGTTAAGCTCGATGATTCAATTAAACGCAATGCGCCTAAAGGTGTTCAACAATATTTAAAAGTTGTTGAAAAAATGCGTGAAAACTTTGGTAAAGGCGCTTATCCAGGTTCTCCGTGGTTTGCACTTGAAGGCATGCGTGAAACTGATAAAGCTACGATTTTTGAAATGCAGCGCGATGTATTTCAGCAATTGCGCCACAATATTTTTGATAAACGTGCAGGCTTGCATGAACGTGATGCTTACGAAGGTTTATTGGGCGTAATTCCACCAAAAGAAAAACGTGGTTTGGTCATGATTGACCCGCCTTACGAATTAGAACGTAAAGATTTTCCACAGCTTGTAGAATTATTGGTGGCTGCTTATAAAAAATGGCCGACAGGCGTTTTTGCGGTATGGTATCCAATTAAAGACCGCGCGATGATCGAACGTTTTGAAAAGAAAATGTACAAAACTGGCATTCGTCGTCAGTTGGTTTGTGAAATTTGCGTATGGCCAGATGACACTCCAGTCGGTCTAAATGGTTGCGGTTTATTGGTGATTAATCCACCTTGGAAATTCTCTGAAGATGCGGACGAAGCATTACAATGGTTGTTCCCACATCTTCGTATGAATGAAAATGGTGGTCATGCAGCCGTACGTTGGTTAGTTGGCGAATAATTTTAAACTTGAAAAAGAAAGGTCACAGTTAGGATCGAACAATGACAAATACAAATAAACCTGAGCGGGAAATTTCTTCAAAGGATGAAAATGCATTTGATGGCATTACATTTGAAGTTGAAGAAGAGGAGCACACCCATGAAGGGCATAAAGTGAAACGTCGTGGGATCTATCTGTGGCCAAACTTGATTACAACCGCAGCGTTGTTATCCGGCTTTTATTCAATAATTGCCAGTATGAATGGTGAATTTCAACAAGCCATTTATGCTATTTTTCTTGCAGCATTATTTGATGGTTTGGATGGACGTGTCGCACGTGCTATCGGCGCACAAAGTCCATTTGGTGAACAGTTTGACTCCTTATCAGACTTGCTAGCATTTGGTGTTGCACCTGCCATTTTAATGTATAGCTGGAGTCTAAATGACTTAGGCCGTATTGGCCTGGCAGCATGTTTTGTTTATACCGCATGTGCAGCCTTCCGTTTGGCACGTTTTAACGTACAAATCGGGGTCGTCGATAAACGTTACTTTATTGGTGTTGCAAGTCCACTCGCAGCCGTTATGATTATTTCATTGGTATGGGTAGGTATCGATATCCCTGCGGTCTTCGACTTACGCGAAACAGGTATTCAGATTTTTAATGCGGTAGTGATTATTGCAGTGGGTCTATTGATGATCTCAAATGTAAAATACTATTCATTTAAAACTGTGGATCGTCGCCGTGTTCCATTTGCGGTGTTACCAATAATCGTCTTTGTTTTAGCTGCTGTAACTTATAATATTCCAATGGGTATTTTAATTATTTCAGTAATTTATGCATTATCTGGCTTTGTCACAACCTTAATGGCAAAAAAGGCAGAAGCATGAGTTAAAGCATGAAATAAAAAATGAAAAGGAGCTTGATATGAAGATATTTCAAGATTTCTTGGATCAATCAAGACGACTGAATCAAGCTCCAGATTTACAACATAAAAAAATAAATTTACATGCACCGAATACGCCATATCCTTCAGTCCATTATGGACTTTGTCTACCGAATCTTCCTGCGCCCTTACATTATCTTAACTTTATGAGTTGGCTCGGACAGCCTCAGATTCCCGCTTTTCAAAATCCTGCGTCCATTCAACAAGACGAACTCAATACAGCCACAGTAATGACCAGTGTGAGCGGTCATATGGTTGGTCAATTACAATCATATTCCATTAAAGATGACTGTAGTCTGAGTGATACCGTCTTTAAATTTAGAGATAAAGAGCAGATCGGTTGGGATGGTGCAGTATTTCAAATCCATCGAGAAGATACTGAACTCAGTTTAGATTTGTCCGTGCAAACTACCGATATTTCTTCGTGTTTAATTAAATTAAGATTGGGTCTTGCTGAATATTGGTCAGTGATGTGCCAATGTGAAGGGCAAATCAAATTTCAGGGCCAGATGTATGATGTAAATCAGTTGGCGGTATTATCTTATGCACAAATACGCAAGTTTCCATATTTACCTTTAGCGTTTTATACCCATCAGGTAATCAACCTTAGCCGACAGCGTCAAATTATCTTTATGCAAACGCGAGATCGTTATAACAATATTTTGAGTTCGCGTTTATATCTAAGAGATTTAAATCAGCAGCAAGTGTTCATGGCAGACCAAGGTGTGTTCTTTAAAGTCATGCGCGTTTATCCCGTTGTTAAAACCCCAAATTTGCAAAAAATGTATTTGCCACGTGAATTTGAATGGATTTACCAAAATGACAAAATGAAAATACATGTACAAGCGCAGAGTCGTGGAGATTTTAAATTTGGACTAGGGGCGGGCTATGCAGGAAGCTTTAACTATCAAATCAAAATCAACGACGAAATCGAGTGTGGGGAAGGTGGTTACTGTGAATATGTCGATTGTCGAGCTTTAAAATGGCAAGAAAAGAATGAAAAAGATAAATTAACGGACAAATATGGAAATATCGTCCCTTTTATGCTCAAAAAATAGTAAAAAAACTCAATTTAGTAGAATAAATAAACAAACGTAATGAAAAACTAAAAATAAATGGAAAAGGGTGTTGCGTTGAATCAGAAATGCTGTAGAATGCACATCCATCGGCGGTGATGAAGATTAAAACTTCTGATAAAACAATGACTTGGTTGAATTGATTAAGTTTGGTTTTATTTGATAAGTTTAAAAATAATTTGAATTACCAGTTGACTCTTTAGAAATAAAGAGTAATATAGCCGACCTAGCTTGCTGGTGACGAACCAACAAGAAGATCATTAAGAGATTATGAAGAACAACTTGTGTGGATTTTTACTGATTGATCGATCGAAATTATTTTCATTGATTGATGGTAGAAATTACTCGAAGTTTATTTGAGCAAATTTTTGTCAGTAATTGATGAGCCAAGATTGGTACACTATATGTACTATTGATTTTAAACTGAAGAGTTT
>NZ_VOYN01000080.1:0-10420 GCF_013420275.1 Acinetobacter sp. YH01020 | reverse complement strand
AACGTCTGATAATTTTTGAATATCTTTGAATTTCATCCAAGGATTATCCCTCGAATTAAATAATTTTGCTGATTAATTTAAGATCAAATAAATTGTACGTTTTTTGATTTATGACGGAAGTCTAATAATTGTATGATTAAATTTCTTAGAATAAATATGATTTAAAAACAAATCACAAAGTGAGGCGAAAATTAAATTTCGCGCCAAACTTCATTCTTATCTTTCAATGAAATCACAAAGTTAAATTTGTCATCATTACTTACCAAAAGGCCTTCTGGCGTTTGCATAATCACTTTTAGAACGGTACCAGTTTCAAAAACCAAAGGACTGCAATTTTCTTTATTTAATGTAATTGGTTTGAGTAATTCAACAATTGCACTTTCCATTTTACTTCCCCAAGCATAGGTTGTTAATTGAACTTAGCATATTATTGGTGAAGAAACATGTTTTGTAAATGACGTGAGCTACATCGCAGAAAATATTTTAGAGAATTCCATAACTTAAGTTTAAATAATGGTTAAATAATTTATGGATTTTAATTTATTGATATCAAAGAAAATTTATAAAATTACAAATTTTTTAACTGGAACTGTATGTCCTAAGATGTGTCTTTTGTTCCACAAACAATGACCAGATCATCAAAAGGGCATGATTAATAATGAATTTAAGGTGAACTTCAGTTTTCATACTTAAGCTAACCGAAGGATGTGTCATCGTGTATTTGATTGTTAAATTTCAGATTAAACAGCGTTAAATATTCAATCTGAACAAGAAAAATTATGAAATAAAACTTATCATCAGCAACTCAAACTAAAAACAAAGATTCAGGGAAATGTAGGACTAATGTTTAAATCTTTTTTTCCAAATCCAAAATGGTTTTTTGGATCATTCCTTATATGGTTCGTCATCAATATTGTCTTGTGGTATAGCGGTGGCAATAGTTGGGGTACGATGTTTGGTTTACCTGCAAATTATCATCAAGCAGAATTGCCTATTGGTATTAGCCGATTTTGGAGTCCCAAATTTTTATGGTTCTATGTTTGGTTTTTTGTAGCAACGGCGCTTTTTGCAGCCTTTTGGAAGATTAAATCAGATAATCCTTGGCAACGATGGTCTGTGTGGGGAACCGCATTTATCCTGTTTAATGTTTGGTTTAGTGTGGAATGTAATGTCGTAATCAATGCTTGGTATAACCCATTCTATGACCTGATCCAGAAAATGCTTTCAGGTGGTGGGGGCGAAGTGACGATGCTATATTCTGAGATACTGACTTTTCTCTATGTGGCCATGGTGTATGTCACACTGGCTGTATTGAACCTGTTTTTCGTCAGTCATTATGTTTTTCGTTGGCGTACTGCAATGAATGACTTTTATACTGCGCATTGGGAAAAACTGAGAACCATCGAAGGTGCCTCACAGCGTATTCAAGAAGACACGATGCGCTTTGCAAAAACCACAGAAGGACTTGGGGTTAGCTTAGTTGAATCGGTGATGACCTTAATTGCATTTCTACCTGTGCTGCTAACTTTATCAACACATGTAAAGAAATTACCTGTCGTGGGGGAAATCGCCTATGCATTGGTTTGGGCGGCAGTCCTTTGGGCGGTTTTAGGGACGGTTATTTTAATGCTGGTGGGTTATAAACTACCGGGTTTGGAGTTTAATAATCAAAAAGTCGAAGCGGCATATCGTAAAGAGTTAGTTTATGGTGAAGATCATGCAGATCGAGCAGACCCTTTCACATTACAAGAATTATTTACTAAAGTTCGTTTTAATTATTTTAGACTGTATTTTCACTATGCTTATTTCAACCTGGTTCGTATTTGGTATATGCAACTGGATAATATTTATGGATATTTTATTTTGTTTCCAAGTATTGCAGCGGGAACAATCACGCTCGGTATATTAATGCAAATTTTAAATGTCTTTGGGCGTGTACGTGATTCCTTCCAATACCTGATTTCCTCATGGACAACCATTATCGAACTGATTTCTATTTATAAGCGTTTAAGAGCATTTGAAGAAAAAATTAATAATTGATTTTATAAGTTTAAAATAGACCTGCACTAAAATGCAGGTTTTTTTATGACTTTAATTTTAAGTTAATATATTCAAATAAAATCAATAGATTAACATTTTTAGATGAGCTGTTTTTTTTACTCGATTCCATATTGTCGCTCGAATCCTAGATAAGCCTAGTTTTATATCATGATTAATAATAGAGGCTTGTTCTGATGACAGATTTGATAAGCACATAGCGATACATAAATGCTTGCGAAATAACCTGAAATGGAACGATGATGACCGTTCACCAAGGATAAACAAATACACTTAAATAAAATGTGAAATTCATCAAATTAAAATTAACAACATATGCACACATCTCAAACGTGTACGATTTTAGTGATTAAATTTATAAAAATAATAAGTAAAATCAAGATTATAAAATTGTGAAAGACACTGAATTACGCTATTTTTTAAGGGTGAAATTTTTGAGATTTTTGCTGTGAATTTAAAGGCAATTTTATGGGTGGGGAGTATTGGATTTGGATTACATGGTTGTACCACCATGCAGAGTTTAAACCCAAATTCATTTAATCATTATGCATCACCACAAGATGTGATCAATCAAAAAGGGCTTAATAGCGCAAATGGAAAGGCGAAAGAATACGTCTATGATTGGGGGCCACAAAAGAAAAATATGGAAGCAGAATCAGTTATACCCAAGCAAAATATGAGCAGTTACTGCCAAGCCAAAAATGGCAAATTTATTCAACTGAATAAAAGCAATTTGAACCAAGTCAAAAATGCATGGAGTCGTAAATTATTAGCGACCTATAGCAGTATAAAACAGGGCACAGGCGTATTTCAGTGTAGTCAGGCAGATGGACAACGCTGGATGGTTGCAATTGAACCCGTTTCAGAGCGTAAATCAAATGACCGTTCTGAAACCCGCTTAGTGAGTTTGTATACAGCAATCATCGGACCCGAAGAACGTCGCAAAAATTATAATAAACAAGAAGAAGCTGTTGCTAAAAAAGCCACATCAAGCAAAGCAAAACAAACGACAACAAAAAGCAATGCGAAAGATGAAACAAAAAAAGAAGTAGAGACTAAAAAAGAAACCAAAGCCAAAGAGCCTGAAAATAAACCAACAGCGAAACCAGTTGCAGAAACATCGCAGCAGATACAAATGCGCTTATATGTGAATGCACGACGCGATCTGAATGCCGGAAAAAACCAAGTCACCGCTTGTAATAATGCACAGCGCGCTTATAGCTATGGCAAATTAAATGGTGCAAATGCCAATAGAGCCTATGCTGAATCAGGTATGCTCGTTGCAAAATGCTTAACCTCAGTGCCTGCATATAGCAAAAGTTATCCAAACGCCAATGCAAGAGCAAAAGGCATCCTACAAAACTTAGCGACCAACTATAACCACGCAGGGGCAAAAAATATGTTGAATCGTATGAAATAAACTTCAACAGGATAAAAGCCATTTGGGGAAATAAGCTTTTATCCTGATCCAATCATGTACTCAAACAAAGTTTTAAAAATAATAAGGAAAAACCATGAGTTCAGTAAATGAAACTTATTTTAATGCACCATTATTTGACCGAGAATTGACAGAAATTACAGTCAATATCGAGCAAACACCGTAAGCGTCCGCTGAACACACCTTATGAATTCATCCTATAAGCCTTAATTTAGTCCCCACTTAGAAACAAGTGGGGACTTAAATTTATGACTACAAATAATCAGACATCCATCGCATCTCTTGCGAAAAAACGAAGAACATACAGTGCTGAATTTAAACAGCAGATCGTTCAGGCTTGTAAAGCACCGGACGTTTCAATTGCTTCAGTCGCTTTGCAACATGGATTGAATACAAATCTTGTATCCAAATGGATTCGCTTAATTGATGCTAAGCCAGGGAGTGATCGCACACCACTACCGAATAAACCTGCATTTATTGCCTTATCTTGCTCTGCACCATTAGATCCTACTCCTACTGACATGTTAAAAGTTCAAATTACTTTACCCCACTCAAAAGCAGAAATTGGCTTGAAATGGCAAGTATCAGAAATATCTGCTTTAGCAGAATTACTCAAGGCACTTGCAACATGATCCGCATTGATGAAATCTGGTTGTCTACTCAGCCCATGGACATGCGTGCAGGAATGGATACTGCCATGGCTCAGGTGGTGAGAGCCTTTGGCTACATCAAACCGCATTGTGCTTACCTGTTCTGTAATAAACGTGGCCATCGCATGAAAGTGCTGGTACATGATGGACTGGGCATCTGGCTGTGTGCCCGGCGGCTGGAACAGGGAAAATTCCACTGGGCTAAAGTTCACCAGGGTGAAAATGTAGCTCTCAGTCCAGAACAGTTACAGGCACTCATTCAGGGTTTGCCCTGGCAGCGCATTGGACGACAGCAAGTGGTCACAATGCTCTAAACTAGGCTGCTACATTCTACTATTCTCCAAACGTTCTATTTCCTCTGCGTCATGACCTCAGGCATACTGCGGTCATGAATACACTGCCTGACTTAAGCCAACTGACCCATGAACAACTGCTGGAATTTACCCGGCAGTTGGCGATGCAGCATCAGTCTCTGGCACAATCAAATCAAGAATTGGATGCCAAAGTTCAGCATCTTTCTATTCTCAATCAAAAATACGAGCATGAACTGGCGCTGTTTAAAAAGCATAAATTCGCCCAAAAGAATGAACACTTAACGGCAAAACAAATCCATCTATGGGACGAAGCGGTCGAAGAAGATATCGCAGCCGTTGATCTGGAATTAGAACGATTAAATGCAGATAAAACCGATGCAGCGACACAGAAAGCCAAAACCAATAAACCTAAACGTCGACTGCTGCCAGATCATCTACACACCATCCGTATTGAGCATGAACCTGCATCAACCCAATGCAGTTGTGGCTGCCAGTTACGTCGTATCGGCGAAGATATCAGTGAAAAACTGCATTTCAGACCGGCACAGTTCTACAAGGAACAGCATGTTCGTGGCAAATGGGTCTGTGATCAGTGTGACACCCTGACTCAGCAAGCGATGCCTGCCTATGTGATTGATAAAGGCATTGCTTCACCTGAACTGCTCAGCCATGTGCTGGTATCGAAGTATGCCGATCATTTGCCGCTGTACCGTCAGCGCCTGATCTATCAGCGGGCTGGCATTGATCTGTCCAGATCCACTTTATCTGACTGGATTGGTCGCTGCGGTGTGGAACTGGAGCCTCTGGCCAATGCCTTAAAAGAGGTGGTGCTGCAACAGCAGGTGCTGCATGCAGATGAAACACCAGTCACCATTATGCGGATGGGTGAGAATGAGAAAAAACCGAAGAAAGGTTATGTCTGGGCCTATGCCACCACACAGTACAATCCAGTTCAGGCGGTGATCTATGACTTTCAGGATAGCCGTTCAGGTCAGCATGCTGAAGCGTTCCTGAAAGACTGGCAGGGTCATCTGGTCTGTGATGATTACAGTGGTTATAAAGCACGCTTTAAATCAGGCCAGGTCATTGAGGTGGGCTGCATGGCCCATGCACGTCGTAAATTCCATGAACTGCATGTGACCAAAAAAAGTCAGGTTGCTGAACAGGCATTAGTGCTGATTCAGAAACTGTATGCCATAGAAGCAGAACTCAGGAAAAAGACCGATAGTACAGCAGAACAGCGCCGCGAATATCGGCAACAGCATAGTCAACCGGTGATGCAACAACTGTATGAATGGCTCAACCAACATTATCTGACGGTGCCATCGAGTTCTCCAACTGCCAAGGCGATCAATTACAGCCTAAAACGTTGGCAGGCACTCTGCCGCTATCTGGATGATGGTAATTTGCCTATAGATAATAACTGGATTGAAAATCAGATGCGTCCCTGGGCGTTGGGACGTAAGAACTGGCTGTTTGCTGGCTCGCTGCGCAGCGGCCAACGAGCTGCCAATATCATGACTTTAATCCAGTCAGCAAAGCTGAATGGACTGGATCCGTATGCCTATTTAAGTGATGTGCTGAAAAGGCTGCCGACGCATAAAGTGACCCAAATAGAAGAATTACTGCCACACCGCTGGAAATCCGACCAAAATTAAAAAATAGGCATGGGATTCAGCGGACGCTTACCAAACACCCTTCTTTTTGAATGATCGTGGGCATCCAACATATTTAGCGTCACTTGGGTCAGGGATTCATTTAATTACCGAGTCAACTACCAATGCGAAAATGACGATGGGAAATCCCTACGAGGTTTCTTCCGAAATTTCGACTAAAATTACCAATTGGGGGGAGCAAACGGAGCTTGATTTTGAAGGGCAACACTTCGAGTTTATGCCATTAGTCGCAACCAAAGAAACCACAGCAGCTTTTGGTATCACCTTAGTCCATGCAGGTGAAGCGATTCAGATTCATTCAAATCAAAAACGACTGTCAGATATTCAATATGAATATGGCATGATGGCAGGTCATTGTTTTGCCTATCTAGATGGCGGTAAGCCTGACTGTAGTGGAAAAACCTTATTTCCTTTTGTGGCTACTGATTTAGAACATCACGACTTTCCGCATATTTTTAGCGCGACCGATCAGGATCAATTGCCACTGGTCATCTCAGTAGGACGCTATTTTCCAAATCTAGGCAAGATTTACTTGGCAGATTTATGGGTCAATCCGGGAGATGCATTATACATTCCTGCGAAACCAAAATATTCGAATCCAGAGTTTATTGACCTACATAATAATCGTAATGCAGCACTTGCATGTTGGCGAGGGGATAGCAATAAATCGACATTGACCACCCATAGTTTGCTCGATACCCATGGACATTTTTATTGGTATTGGAATAGAAGGCCAACGATTCATCCTCTCATCTATGCACCGACTAGCAAAAATGAATAGTTGAGTTACATAGACCAAACAGCAAATACAGCACTTCATGATACAAAGGTGACTCAAGTTTTGGGAGTTTGGTCTATGGCTTACGGTTTATCTAAAAAATTACATCTACGTTTTTCACGACCAGCAGGTTTGGCTTTATTGACGCTCATGATGCTCGGGACGACTCTGGTGAGTTTGGCGAGTCCGACGGTCGATCAGCTCAGTCAATGTTTAGTGAAATCGACCACTGCGTCGGATAAAACGGCAGTTCTACAATGGACCTTTTCAGCATTGGCAGCGCACCCAGATTTAAAACAGTATAGTAATGTCAGTGATGCGCAAAAAACGCAACTCGATAAAAATCTGGCTCAAGTGATGCAGCGAATCTTGGTTGAGCAATGTTCTACGCAAACGCAGGCCGTAATTAAAGCCGACGGTCTACAGGCTGTAGGCGAAAGTTTTCAAGAGCTTGGTAGTATCACGGGGGATGAAATATTAAAGACGCCTGAAATTAAACAACAATTACAAGGCGTACTGCGTTATGTCGATTTGAATAAATTGGTGACTAAATTTTTAACCCCAGAAATTTGGAATAAGTTAGGTGTGGTTCGTTAATTTTATTTTGAGTAAATAAAAAATGCTCCTTTTATACAAGGAGCATTTTTTATGGATTCACCCTAAATGGATGATGATCCAATGCGTTTTAGTTTCGTGACTCAAGCATTAAATGGTAATCGTCGCGCCTAATGCTTTAACAAATTGCGCCATCCACGCAGGGTGAGCAGGCCAAGCAGGAGCAGTAACTAAATGACCGTCGGTCACTGCATCCGTGACTGCAATATCTGCATACTGACCGCCAGCCAGTTTAACTTCGGCGGCACATGCAGGATAAGCGGAACATGTACGACCTTTTAGCACATCGGCTGCCGCTAGAATTTGCGCCCCATGACAAACCGCTGCAATAGGTTTTTTCGCCGCGTCAAATTCGCGTACGATTTCAATCACACGTGTATTCATACGTAAATATTCAGGCGCACGACCGCCCGGGATCACTAAGCCGACATAGTTTTCTGAGTTAACTGCATCAAAGTCATAGTTAATCGCAAAGTTATGACCGCGTTTTTCGCTATAAGTTTGTTCACCTTCAAAATCATGAATGGCTGTGGCAATGCTGTCGCCAGCTTTTTTGTCAGGACAAACGGCATGAACGGTATAACCAAGACCAACTAAAAATTGAAAAGGTACCATTGTTTCGTAGTCTTCAGCATAGTCGCCCACGAGCATAAGAATTTGTTTTGACATGATGTAACCCTCTGTTGAAATATGATTTATATCAATTTTTCATTTACCTTAGCATATTGGAATGACAGTTTTAAGCAGGCTGTAAATTCTTTAGTTGTATATTTTTATCTGGATTTATAAAAGTTATAGATGGTTATAGTTCAAATTATGATGAGTTTAGTAGGCTAGATGCTATCAATTATTAATGACTTTGGTGTTTTTCACATAGCTTTAAAAAGTTAAATATTTACCTCTCCCTTGTGCAGCAGTGCTGTTCATCTACTAAATGGAGAGGTAAGTAACAATCCATAACGGTATTAAATTAGCAATGGAAGCACCTTCTCCCACTGGGAGAACGCGGGGGTAGAGGGAAACTTAAAAAATTAAATCAGATCAGGATAAAATTTCTCAAATCCCTCATTCACCGCTTCACCTCGCAGCAAATAGCCTTTCGGTTGGATATAACTATAAATTTCCCGTGCGGGTTGTTCATGCCAGCCAATGTTAAAAGCACAGAGTTTTGGGAAAAATTGCAAATGGCTATAGGTCAGATGGTTATGAATCCAATAGGCGAGTTGTTGCCAATTGCTTTGGTCTTTTTCATAAAGTTTTAAAAATGATGGAATGACGATACATGCCGTTGCACCGTAGCCTTTAGCATCGGGATAGTCCCAAATATGACTGGCAAAGTTTTTCTCATTACTTGCGCAATTATGTCCTTTTTCATTGCCGAGTTGGTTCACGCTTGGTGAACGGTAAGCTGAACGAGTGGCAATACGTCCAAACTTTTCTTGCAGTGGTTCAAGTAGTTCTTCGCAGAGTTTCGAGCCCGTACGAATGGCAATATCAGGATGGTCTGGAAAGTTAGGGATACCGTACCAGTTAGCGATTTCGCTATAGAGAAAGTCACGCATAAAGAAAGACTTTGATAGTTGAATGCGTCCTAAGTCTTCGAGTTTGACGATAGAAGATACTTTTTTGATGGTCATATTTTGAAATTTTCTAATCTGTTTTTGATATATTTGGCTGAGTTTTCAATACTTGGATAAACCGTTCTTTGATTGATATTGAGTAAATCTAGTTCATCTAATATTGGCTTTTTATCATCTTTATTTATTCTGATTCTATATACATTGAAGTCATCATTACCACTTTCAGGGATAGCTTCCGCATCTAAACCAAAGATGAGAAAAGATCCTGATTGAGCAATAATCCTTTCTTGGTTTAAACGCCCTTTTACACAGAAAGTGTTTTTAAGATCTTTGATTTCAACTTTAGGTTTGAAGTAGGGTTTTTCATTTAATATACAGTGTAAGTATTGTTCATAAACTTTTTCATTAAGGTCAGAATCATTTAAAAGAACTTTGTTTGGGTCATTTTTTTGGCAATTAATAATATATTGGGATAATTGATCTTTTTGATTAGCAGTGAGTTTTGCTAAATTTGTTAAGCAGGAAATTTTGTCAGAGTCATAAAAACATATATCGTTCTTTTTGACAGAAATTAATACAACTTCACCATCTTCATTATGTTTTAAATTTTCACAGGCAAAGTAGAGTGCAGTCAATGGATTACTAGATATATCGAGCATTCTAGTTGGCATCCCATAATGTTGCATTCGTGTAAGGATGTCAAAACCACTGATGTCATTACTGAAGGAATTAGGTTCCATTGTGAGTAACTCACGAAATAACAAATGTTCACCTTCTAAATAGACTTTTCCTTTGCCAGTGGGATCTTCACGTAAAAGTGAGGGCAATAGTTGGTGCGAAAATTTTCCATGACCTCTATAAAATACTTCACGATTTTCTTTTTTGTTAATAATGAATTCATTTATATCTTTAATTTTTTCTATATAAGTAGAAATACTATTGATATATGGAGGAGTATAGGTAATTTCAGCTTCTATGCTAAAACTAGTTTCAATTGATGTGTTTATATGACCAATAATTTGAGGTGGATTTAGTAGGTCAATATTTTGATTTGGAAAAGTTTCTTTTATCTCTTCTAAATTTGAAAAGATATCAAGAGGCGCTAATTTTTCAAATAAGTTAGAATTTTTAATTGCCCAATGTGTTCGCGTTTTTTCCCAACCATCAAAATTTAATGCTTTTTCTCTCTGTACACGACAAAAATAGATAACTCATTGAAATAATGTCACAATAATTGTTTTCTAACGACGAATACTATGACACATCTCAATGAGTTATATCTTATCTTAAACAAATCTCTAAAATGGAACA
>NZ_VOYN01000079.1:0-10538 GCF_013420275.1 Acinetobacter sp. YH01020 | reverse complement strand
GGCTGACCATAATAAAATGACGATGCTTGTCCTTTACGTAGTGCACGCATGACTTCAATACCTTTAATTGTGGCATAAGCCGTCTTCATAGATTTGAATCCTAATGTGGCCCTGATGATCCGCTTTAGCTTGCCATGATCACATTCAATCACGTTATTTTTATACTTAATCTGCCTGTGCTCAAGGTCTGGTGGACATTTACCTTCCCGTTTTAACCGTGATAAAGCACGTCCATATGTGGGTGCTTTATCCGTGTTGATCACTTGTGGAATTTGCCACTTCTTCACATTATTTAAAATTTTTCCAAGAAAACAATAAGCTGAATGGGTATTTCGTCTAGCAGAAAGATAGAAATCAAGAGTATGGCCACGTTGGTCAACTGCACGGTATAGATATGCCCATTTGCCATTCACTTTTACGTAAGTTTCATCCAGATGCCATAAATGTCGATCTGTAGGATTACGCCAATACCAACGTAAACGTTTTTCCATTTCTGGAGCATAACGCTGAACCCAGCGATAAATTGTGGTGTGATCAACATTCACTCCACGTTCGGCCAGCATTTCCTGAAGTTCACGATAGCTGATGCCATATTTACAATACCAACGAACAGCCCAAAGAATGATTTCACCTTGAAAGTGCCGACCGTGGAAGGGATTCATCTGCTGTATCTCGAAATAAATAAGATATTTAGCTTATCATGTCAGCCTATTTGCAACAGTGCCGTTCTATGCACTGGATTTTTCTATCTGGGGCTTACAGTTCAAATTTCGAATAAGAGATTTTATGTTAAATAGGTTCGATTAAGCAGATCGTCTTCTAATTTTGAACATTGCTCATCATCAATGACTCCGGTAATACTTTGTAGCCACAACCCATCTGCTGCTAAACGAAGTAACTCTAAATCAGGATGACTATCCGTTTCTGCATGTTGAGATAATCTATTTTTTAGCCATTCCATCCAAATTTTATTAAAGGTAGGCTCTGTGATCATAGTCATTGATAACGCTGACCAAGCAGAAACCACCCCATCTATTTGATGGATAAAAGAACTATGAATATAAGCTCGTGTGAATTTACCATATTCTGTTGGATCGCGTTTAATCAAGTATTCAACTGTTTGATCTAAATCAAGAATTATTTGATTGAACATTTCTTCTATCAAATTTTTTTTATTCGGGAAATGGTGAAATACCCCCCCTTTTGTTATACCTACTGCTGTAGCAATATTTTGAATAGAAACACCAGAAATACCCTTTTGAGAAACAAGAATAGTTGCCTGTTCAAGGATGCGCTTTCGAATAACCTCTGGTTGCTTCTTTTGTTGCCGAATTTCTTTCACTTAATGACCTGCTGATTGCGAAAATAAATTAATAATTATTACGCCAGATACGATAAAACCAATTCCAATTAAAGCAGGATTATCTAGTGTCTGTTTAAAAACAAAGTAGCCAACTACAGCAGTTAGAACAATCCCAACACCAGCCCATATAGCGTATGCGATACCTAAAGGGATTGTTTTAATAACTTGTGATAATAAATAAAATGCCGTGCTAAAAAAAATAAAGACCATCACGCTTGGAAAAAGTTTTGTAAACCCTTCCGATTTAACTAAAAAACTACTTCCAATCACTTCGGAAACTATTGCAAATCCAAGTAATACATAAGCGAGTAACACACTGTTCATAAGTAATCATACCTAAAATACCAATCGGAAGGTATGTTAAATTTTCAAAAAAAAATTATCAATAATTATTTTAGATTTTCTAAAATTAACATAATACACCTTATACGAAATGCTGTATAATTATCCTTATAATTCAACGCTGTAGTTCCTAGTTGATAGCCCGAGTTTCCATGACCGGGCTTTTTTTATGATTTTTCACGTTCCACGCCTATTATTTAAGCAATGTTTCACGATTTTGATTAGCTCAATTGAATAATCAGGATGACTGGTCTTTTTCTTTTTGGCGTTTATCCAGCTCTTTTTTGAGTGCCTTTTTATCCTGGTACGATGCAATCAGCATGATGGGGATCAGCAGCGGGGCCACAATAATTCCCAGGGCAATATCTTTCAGTTTCGGCATGATCTCTCTCCCTTAGTCATTATCAAAAACAGCATTTAGTACACGGCCAAATAAACCACGTTTTTTGTGTTGTGGCACTGCCACATTTTGCAACGTGGCATGCTGTAGCGTTTGGGTGTGGTATGCCGTAGTTTCTTGCTGTGGCACTGCCACATTTTCTGCAATATTTAATTCATTATTCTTTTTATTATCATTGTCTTGTTGTGTTGTCGCATGCTGTGGTAGGTCGGTGTCGCATGCCGTAGCATCTTGTTGTGGTGCTGCTGTGGCAGGAGCAACACTTTTCAGCTCAATGAGTGTTTGCATACGGTCAATTTGTTGCATTAACCGTTCTTCACGTTCTTGGTATTTTTTGACTTCATTTTCTAAATGGGCAATAAGTTTTTTTGTAGATTCATCACCTTCTTGCTTAGATGATTCAATTTTTTGAGATGTTTGCTCAGGTTCTCCAAAGCATCGGATGACCTCTGCTAGATCGAATTGTCCATCACTGGAGCGTGATAAACGTCCATTACGTACAGCTCTGTAAATGGTTGATCTATCCACATGGAATTTTTTAGATACTTCACTTAGTGATAACTTAGCCATTTACGGTGTCCTTTTTATTTGATGGCATGTATCCCACTTTTTTTAGGTATGGGGATAGTTCTTTGATTTTTTCAGGGTCTTGTAGCATCTCAGCAATACGAACAGCAAATTGAGGATAGCTTTCTGTTCCTTGTGAATAGCGACCCATTTCAGGGAGTTCTGAAAGTTTATTTGCAAACATATGCCGTTGAGCATCGGTCATCTTTGAAGAAAGACCCAAAGTATCCGGATCTCTTTCTATTGATGGGCTGTCCTTCTTTTTCTGTTTAAAGTTAAAAGAAAATCCTGAAATTGATCGACCTCTTTTGTGTTGTTCATACTTCACTGTGATATCTGTATGTTCGTTAATTTGTTTAATAGCGAGCTCAAGTACACTAGTTTTAAAGCGTTCCATACGCTTGTACTCAGTATCGAGTACGCCAATTCTTTGACGGAAATCACTTAGCTCTATAATTGGAGTAGAGCCCGTACTTCTCCAAGCAATTAATAACTCATATAAACGAACAGCATAAGCACTACTGAGATTACTAACTTGCTGCAATTCGTATTTAGTAAAATGCTCTTCTAAGCGCGTAATTAATGGAACTATGGCAGGGGCAAAAATAAGCTTAACCACTGCTTCATTATCTACATATCCAATTTCACTAACCCAACGGGATCTATAGTTCTCAATATTCCCTCTTTCATTTATTTTTTGATAGCTGAATTGTCTTGCGAATAAATCATTACAGGCATCTTTTAATGCCTGATAAGCGGTATTGCGATGTACGCCAAATTGATTGATATAGCTTTCTGCATGGACAGTTAAGGGATCATTAGCATTAATCCCTTTCCCACTTTCTCTTGCCTCAACAATAGCTAATAAAATTAAACGTTGTTCTACTAAATCTAAGTTATAACTTGCATTAATTAAGGCATTGTCTTTTACAACTAACTCTCTCATGAAGCACCAGTATTATTTATTATGCTATGACACCTTAATTAATTTTAGTGCTATAAGCAAGGTAAGCGGTGTCATATTGCAAGGTAAACGGTGTCATATTGCAAGGTAAACGGTGTCATATTGCAAGGTAAACGGTGTCATATGAAGTCTAGAAGCCTTTATTTACAGGGCTTTCAGCTTACCTAAAAGCATTTAAAAACTTTAAAATAATTAAAAGCCCAGGAAAGGAAAAATTGCCCTTGGTTTTCGCTACGCTCAAACTCTATTGAATCTCGCTTTCGCTCGATTCGTTGGGGCAATTTTTTGGCTCATTGGGTTGTGACTTTAAAAAAAAGCAAAAGCAGCTCGGAATTCGCTTCGCTCATGAGCTTTTTACTCGCTTCGCTCGACATAAAGCCATCGTAATCAGTTCGCACCCATTCGGGATGCTCTGATTCTGAGTTCTTGATACACAGGGGAGCCTGTAATCAGGGAAAAACAGGTGAAAAAATTTAGATCCCTGTAGTTCGCTCGTAGACACTCGCTAAATGCTCTCATTTGCGATTTAAGAGTTTTTTCTTAACTCAACTATAAAATCTACTGTGGTTTAGCAAAACATCGCTAAAAACCCTATTTTTTTGCGTTTAAACAGCATTCACCAAGGTCGGTAATCGTTGTTATTTTCATTTTCTGGTTTTTTAGGCTCATTTTTCTGCTGTTTTTCCAATTCTTGGCGTTTTAAAAATGCCAAATGTTCTCGTTCGTGTCTTTCTTGTTCATAGCGTTGTTCTTTTTGCTCTCGTTCTTTACGTAATTGCTCTCTAAATTCACTTTCTTTGCGATCATTTTCAATTCTTCGTTGGCGATCTACTTCCGCTTGGCGTACTTGCTGCATTCTTTCTTGTTCAATTTTGAGATCATCTGCCCGTTTTGCTTTAAGGAGGGGACTCATATCATCATTAAAATCATGTAGGGTATCGAATGAATGAACGTACTCTCGTTTTAGCTTCTGCCAAAACGTGGGTTTTATCGTTGGTCGTTCAATCCCATTATTTTCCAGTATCTCTGAGCATTGACCTAAGCGTTGGACGACATTCTCAATATCGTATTCTTTAGCAAGTTGTTCGACCTCGGTTGCGTATTCTCTCCAGTTCTCATTTTTTGCCTGTTCTACTGATTTTTCAGTCGCATAAAAATCAGGTTTTTTTATATCTCTGTAAGTATGATGATAAGAGTCATAAAACAAATTATTGGTATGTAGGTAAAAATCGCTTTTGTTTTCTGCTAACCATCGTTTTGTCTTGGTGAGATTTGATTCAATCTGCTTTTGATTATCAGCAGCATTGCTTTGAATGGTGTAAAACTGATTGGCAAATTCTGCATAAATATCTTGGCACCGGATGAAGTCATCATATGCGTTGTCGATCTGTTGAACCTGTTGTTCTTGCAGGCGTTCTTCTTCTAGGTTGAGATTTACTAATTCTGCTAAAAGCTCTTTTTCTTCTGCTTCGGTTAACTGAAGTTCGTTTTCCAGCTGGGTAATCTGATCTTCTAATCGACTTGGAACAATAATTTCTTGATCAAGGCCCTTGATGATCTGTTGGTATTCTCGTGCAGCATCTAAATTTTTGGCTTTGATTGCATCATTTTCAAGTGCAATTCTTGGTAGCACAATTTCAGTGTTACGTTCTTCAAGCGGTCTTTTTTGTTCCTCGTCATATTGTCTGCGAAGTGCTGTAGCTTCATGCCCTTCATGATGAGTGGGTTCAAGAAAGTCTAAGCCCTGATCTTTATAACTGCGGTGGTCGATGCGTTCGTCTAGTCCGGCATTTTCCAATACTGTGTTTACAACATTGGCAAAAGTTGCTCGGCTGTCCTTCAGGATCTCGGGACCATGGTCGTTGAAGATTCTTTGTTTTTTGCCTAATTCGCCTTTGTCATTCACGACTCTGGTCGTGAACATGATGTGGACATGGAAATTTTTATTATTGGTTTCATCATCATGATCATGTGGTGCATGAATACAAGCATCGACAATCACATTATGTTTTTTGACAAAGTTAGAGCAGAAATCATCAACGATTTTTATGCGTTCTGCATCTGTTAATTCATGTGGTAAAGCACAGATATATTCTTTGGCGAGTCGTGCATTGGCTTTCATTGAGCCATTGGCATTGAATTCTTTTTTTTCTACTGTATTCCAAAGTGTTTGACGGTCTAAAAGTTTTGTATTGGTATGTTCTGGTGCATAAATATTTTTGTATGCAAGTCCCTTTTTTTTAGTGTAGTCCTGAGTCTTTCCAAAAGTCAGATCCTCTAATTTTTCACAGGCACGATAAGCAGCACAAGCAACGGCTGAACGTCCGTCACTTCGTGAGATGTTGCTTTCATTCAAATGAAAAATTGCCACTTTAAAAACCTAAATTTCTGCATACCGTGGTTTTGATTTTTGCAACTTTGAAAAAGTTGCTGACCATGCTAAAGCGAGGTCATGGGGTACAGGGGTTTCCCCCTGTCGCAACGTCCACTTTTGAATGAAATGATAAAAGTGGGTAAGTGCGCCCTTTGTTTCACTCCGGGAAAACTTCGCTTCGCTACGTTTGATATTGCTCGCTTTGTTTTTTGACTCTATGATGATGTTTGATTATTGATCATCACGGTTTAATACTATGTCAGATATTCAAGAAAAGAAAGATGCAGTTTTAAAGAAACTCACCAAAGCACAGCAGAAAAAATTATCCCTGCAAGAGCAAATTGAGTATTTAAAAAAAGAACAAGAGCAGATCTTAGAACAGGCAAAACAGAAACAGAATGAGCTTAAACTCAAACAGCAAAAACTTTTAAGCGAAGCAAAAGCCCAAGAACGGAAAAATGAAACTAGACGGAAAATTTTGCTTGGCGCTTGGGTTTTGAATAAATTTAAGAATGATGAATCTTTTAAACATCAATGGGCTGATTTTGAGCAGTTTTTAAGTGCGGAAAGTAAGACAGAAGAAAATAGACAGAAAGATAAAGAGCTTTTTAATGATCTTTTTAAGGGATAAGTTCTAAATTTCATATAAGAGATTTTATGTTAAACATTGATCCGAGGTTTATGTGTAAAGTTGGTTCGATTAGAGTTTCAAAGAAAAACTGTTCGGCTTAACAAATAAAATTTTATATGTGACTTATGGTTTTTAGGATTTGGGTACTCAATGAATAATAGATAGTGTAGTGTGTACAAAATATTTATTACTTTTCAAGAAATTTTAAACATGAAAAAATTATCTATTTTTATTGGGGCATTACTATTATTAGTTGGTTGTAGTAAAGAAGCAAATAAGCCAGATTCCAATAATACCAACTCTCAAGCAGAAACTTCTACAGTTAAAGCTAAAAATGAATTACTAACGGAGAATGAAAAGGCTTTTCTTAAATTTTCTATTGAAGATGAGCTTAAAATACTTCCTACATTAAGCTCAGGTGACAACGAGTCTTTACTATTAACATCTTACTTTCCTGTCTACTCAGCTGATCAAATAACAAATGATTATGACAAAAATGAAATCAAAGCCAATAACTTATATAAGAATAAGTATTTCTTTGTTAATGGAAAAATATCAGGTATTGAAGCAGGGATAGATGACAAGCCAGTTGTTCGATTAGAAACTAAAGCTAATTATGGGTTCAATTCTCCAATGCTTCGCTTTAATAAAATTGATCATGGGAATGTAGCTGAGCTTAGTAAAGGCTCAAAAGCTACATTTTTTTGTGTAGGTAATAGTGAAATAGGTGGTAGTCCTATTTTAGATGATTGTTTATTCCTAGAAACTTTCAAAACTGGCACTGTAAATCAAGCTCTAGAGTTCGAAGATCAAAATATTTCTGGGAATGATAAGCAATGGGAAAAAGCTATCTATACCTATGTTAGTTCAGCATTATTTGTAGGCCAAGTTTCTAATGACTTTCAGAAGTGTGCAGTTGAGGATGCTGACTGTATAAACAAACTTTTCGAGAGTATGTCTAAAGAGGAAAAAGCCAAGTATCAGGAATTAATCAAAGCTAAATTTCCAAAAGCTAGTAAATCTCTTGAGAATTAAAGTAGTTCTTTCAAGCCAAATAATTCATTGGCTTTACGAGCTTATGTAAGTAAATATATCTTTTTAAAAAATTAATTATTAGGTGTTTTTATGAGTTTTAGATTTGGTGTAGGGAAAAAAATAGGAGGTATTAACTTTTTTTTAAGTAAGTCTATTTCTACCTCTAGAGCGAATACTAATAAAGGTATTGTTAAGAAAAGTCCTACAGCTTCTGATTTGAAAGACATAGAGTTCAGTAACTTTCTGCATAAAAGTCAAAAAGATGCCAATGAACTAATTATGGATTTTTTTGAATTAAATGGATATGACCCATCTCGTTTAAGAAGAGAAAATATTGATATAGATGAATTATTTGAAAATGATGAATCTTATGAAATGTTCTCAGAGTTAACTTTAAGTTTAAAAGAAGAAATAGAAAAAGTTGCTTATTCAGGTGATACAGGAATTCAAGCTAAGAGAGATATCGCTGAAAAACTTTTTGCTTTAAAAGCTTTTATAAATAGATATGAAAAGAGAGATCACATTAACCCTAAATATGCTTTTTTAAAACAGCCAGAGCCACAGTCTGAACCTATACCTGTGCAGATCAATACTTTAGTAAATGAAAGTTCTTTTGATTTAAGTTCTGTATTAAACAAAATAAATAATAATCCGATTGTTAAAAATGTAGGTTTAATTTGTTTATGGATAGGTATTCTAATTATGCCTTATATTTTCGCATGGGGTACTTTAAGTAAAAACTTCACTAGATTACATAGGGTTATAGCTTTCTCTTGGATGGCAGTAGTCTTAATTTTAATAATTACTGGTAATAAAGAATAAATGAAAATTAAGAAAAGGGCTTTAGACGTTGGCTCAGCAACTACAGAAAATTTAATTGATAATACATTGCTAAGTACAGCAGATAGTGTTTTAGAAGAGTTTATTAAAGCATTTCCTTTTGTAAGTGCTTTTAAAGGGGTTTATCAAGGATTTTACCAATATCAATTAAGTAAAAGAACACAGCAATTTTTATACTACATTGACGCATGTGAACTTGAATCCCCTAAAAAAATAAATGAAATTTTTAAAGATAAAAGTAATTTAGAGATGGGGATGGAGATCATGAATGCAATAGAGCTTAGCTATCTAGAAAAACATGCAAGGATGATTGCTAGGGCCACAATTTTATATGATGCTAAAGAGGTATCTAGAAGTGAATTTTTAAAGTATATGCATATAATTCCTAAGTTAACTTCGTATTTATTAGACCAAATTAAAGAATGTTATGAACGAAACAAGTTGGAGTTAACTAATCCTAGACATGGATTAAAGGACGCTACAGATGAGGACTTAACTCTAGAACTTGAATCGTATGGATTTGTGCAAATTATTACTCATCCTTTCGGAGGTAAAGAATATAAGGCAACTGGTTTTCTACTTAATTTCTATGAAAATATATTTCAAAGTGAACATGATTAAGATTTTCTAAAATTAACATAATACACGTTATACGAATCTAAAAATGGGAGCCTTAAGCTCCCATTTTTTAAGTAATTTTTTAAATAAGACTTGGATGAGCATCTAAAATTCGAATCAATGTAGCTGCTGGTCCAGTTGGATAGCGTCGTCCCTGTTCCCAATTTTGCAGGGTACGAGGACTAATATGCAGACGTGCAGCAAACTCATTTTGGCTCAAGCCTGTTTTTTCACGTACTTCTTTAATATCTGGTAGTTCGAGTTCTGTAACTCGACTTGCTTTAACTTCTTTACGTTTGATAGCTCCAGCTTCTTTGATTGAAGCAACCAAGTCATCAAATAAGTTGTTATCCATGAAATTGCTCCTTCACGAGTTGGCGCAGAATGGCTGTTTCCTTATCTGTTAAATTATCTTTCACTGATTTTGGATAAGCCACTAAGAAAAATATCTGATCATCCTCGGTGACCCAATAATAAATCACCCGAATGCCACCACTTTTTCCTTTGTTACCTTGAGCACAACGTACTTTGCGAATACCACCGCCATTCTTGATTAGATCACCTCTATCAGGCTGTACCAAAAGATCTTCCTGAAGTTGACGATATTCCTCATCAGATACAAGGTCTTTAATTTGCTTGGTAAAGATGCTGGTTTCAATAAATAACATGGACTCTTTGTACGTCAATGGCGTACTTGTATTTTAGCAGTTTCCATAACAAAAAACGAGAGTTGTCCGCTCTCATTCCGAATAATGCCCATCATGCTAAATAAAAGGATATTCAGAAAAATATAGATGTAAAATTATGGCCAAGAAAAGTTATTTGAGTTGTTATATGAGCGTTACTGTTACTCAGCAAAAAGATATTGATAAGGTTTTGAAGAAATACCCTGATTGCTGTTCAATCTGTAAAGATCATTTTGATGATGAAGATTTGACATATACAGTTTTTGGATATGACAAAAATCAACGTATGCAAATCGTTTCAGGTTGTTGTATTGATGAGATATCAGACGTAGTGCTTCTAGGCTTATGTGGTTGTTATGACCCAAATGACATACAGAATTTAATGAAAGAGCATCCTCTAGTAGGTTAATTCTTTAAGGTGAGCTTGAAGACTTTCTAAAATTAACATAATGGGCGTTATTCGGTTATTTATTGCTGATCTAAAATTTGTAAAAGAGAGTCTGGCTTAATTTAGACAGCTCTTTACTATATTTATTGAAGGTTTTTTATGAAGCACTTAGGATTTGTAGGAAAAAGTACTGAATATTTAGGGTATAGCCTAACGGAACAAAATAAAGTCTTAAAAAGCAACTCAAAAACCGTATTTATAGACTTAATATTTAATTTCGGTACAATATGTATTTAATTATCTAAACTCTAACGGTACAGAATGCCTAAT
>NZ_VOYN01000078.1:0-10772 GCF_013420275.1 Acinetobacter sp. YH01020 | reverse complement strand
AATTTTTTGGTTAATACCATCTAGAATTTAATAAAAAGCAAAAACAACTCGGAATTCGCTTCGCTCATAAGTTTTTTATGCTCGCTTCGCTCGGTCTAGGTGCAAAGATCAGCATGTGATCTACTTTCAATTTGTTGAAGCAAATATTTTAAAAAGCAGTTTTTCAGGGAGTCTAAGCGCAAATTTTCGTTGTGTCGCTCGTAGACACTCGCTAAAGAGGATCTGAGATGAGCAAAGATAAAAAAGATGAAGATTTGGTTTCTCTCTCGAGGAAGAACTTCAACAAACCACGATGGTTTAGAGCCAATGAAGATGGTGTCTTTTATGAAGTAACTTGGGAGGAGTTCTTTAAAAACCATGATGACCCAACAGGGTTAGAAGATTTTATGACAGATCGCGAGCAAGATACACCAAGAGATGTGGATTTATAGCGCATGGTTTGCTGTATTTGGCGTTTTATTGGTCACTCCTATTCCCACCTATAGGGTTTAGTTTAAAGTGCCTTAAAACGCAAATGGTGAGCATTTAGACAACCCACCTCGTTTCGATATTCTGTTGGCAAGAATATCCGAGGGGGTCTAAAAAATGCTTATAACGTATGCACCGTAAAATTTTGTCGAAGTGCCGATTGCCAACCAACCAACACCAAACTTTAAAACGCTAATTTTATTCATAAAATCAGAAAATATTTATCCTATGGTGGATAACAACCTCGAAAAACTATGTCTTCAGAAGTTTAGTTTAGTCCGAGCGACCAACTCGAACAGCAGGGGAGACCAATCCCCATTTAACCTTTTTGACTCTCCTGTGGCTTTAAATCCACAGCCTTCAAGCACTATGACCATGCAGGAAGTAACACACTCAACTACAGTCCCCTGTAGCCTCAACATCACTCTTTCGCAAAACCACGATTCCCTTAACAAGTCATTTCTGACAACGGTAGCTATGGTTTTTTAACCAACTTTTGATAAAACAACTCAAAAGAAAATTCTTATTGATTATCAATTTTACCTGTAATTATAGATCACTATCTATTTTACAAATAAAAACAACAACTTATTCAGAATTATTACAGTACAACTTCGGCAAAACATCTGCCTTATATGCGCTACTAAAGATCGCTCCAACACATCTATGCCGATAACTAAAAATTAGTTATTCAAAAACTTAGGTGACAAAACCTAATGACATAAAAGTGCGTCCCAAGTTATCTAATGAAGTCTTAACAAGCAGTACGTTCATCCACTAATTTTCTAAACCTTTTCCTTGCTTTTCGGTACGCAGTTCCAAAATACCGATTCCGCAGTTTAAAAAATATCATCGTGGGTAGAACACTTACTTAGCACAGTCGATGAGGATCTCTCCCCACCTTTAACACGTTTAAGCTATACATCGACCTTTCGAGCCAAAATGGAATGTCATCACGACAAATTCACCACCTGACCCAAAAGTGCCACTCTCGCCAGCTTTCACCTTGATCGCCTGTACCCTCTCGAATACCGCAGAAGCCATCGTGTGTGCCACGCACCTCGCCAAACCATAAAGATTCAGCGAAGAACGGTAGTTATTAACGCTACTCTCCATCTATAGATTTCACTCACTATTTCTTCAAAAGCAGGATTTCAGCCCTTTCAGCCTAGAATGGGGTTTAACCCATTCGCCACCTTTCGGTGATTCCGTTTCCTTGTCGCCCAACTTCAAGAACCAACAATGAAGTGGATTGAGTAGAATTTGAGGGTAGGCAAAAAAGCCACCCCTCATCAGCCCTCATCAAAGCGTACCGAGCCACAGTTAAATGGCAGTCCGCTTCGTCAAGCAGTTTTCAGGCTGTCAACCTTTCCACTGTGAGCTGTTGAAAATCAAATTTTTTAGTGTGCCTAACGGCACACTAAAAAACGGTTAGGTCTTTTAGGTGCGTTGGTCAGACACACTTCACAACTGATGAGAAAATCATAATGCACAAAAAATATGCTGTCTAGGTGCGTTCGCATGGAACTACTTATTACCCTCTTACAAACACCGTCTAGAAGTCCTTAAAACTTGCTTCGCAAGTTCACCATAGCTTCGCTATGGAAAAAGCAAAAAACAGCTTAAAACCAAAAATCCTTTTACTCGATTACAATGCTAGTTTTTGATCAAAAAACAGCGTATTTTGTGAATTAACCCTTAATAACAATGATTGGAAATATTTTGGATGATAATTTTTAGTCCACACACAAAATTTACAATGCAACGGCTCGCTGACCATGTTGCCAATGGCGCATATTTTTATTTCAGCTTTGAGTACGACAGTTCTAAGAAATCCATTGAATCCGTTTTGGATAAGATGACAGAGCGTTATGAGTTGGGTATTTCACCAAGACAGCGTTCTTACCGCCTAGAAAAGGGTCATCCTATTTGCACGATGATCGTGCAAAGAGATGTTTTTAATGAAAATAAATGGTTTCTGTATTGCTTATTCACTACGCCTACAAGTAGAGATTTCAATACTTTCAACGGTATTGAGATTAATAAACTTGCCAAAGAGTCGGAGCGTTTGAAGATTCAGACTCTTAAAGAGAAGTACAAAGGCTTTAAGTGGGATCTTGATTCGATCTCAGCAGAAAAGACCTTGATTGCAGACTACTTCAAAGATAATGAGCCAAAACAATTTGTCTTAAAAAATCCGATTGCTGTCAAACCCACTGCCCTAGTGACTATGGAGCTTTTTAGAGATACGCATAAGACTTATAAACAGCTCATCTTGGGTGATGAAAAAGACTACAAAGACCGAGTAAGGGCTTATACGTGGACTTGGCGATATACAAAGCAAAGTATTGAAAAAATTAAAACTAAATTTACTGATTCTATTAATAAATTGGCCAGTCAAAAAAATAGTTCTCTAGCAGAGAAGAACCGAGCCGACATTAAAAATCTATTCCTGATGGTTGAAACATGGTCTGTTTTCAAAGCAAGCCGTTCCCAAGCAGGGCAGATTATCCATTTTGCACAGCGTTTTTTAAAGTACAGGTCTAAGAAGCAGAAAACATGGATGCAGATGGAAATTGCTACACCACACTTGACCTATCTACCACGATTGCCGACCTATGCGGATACGATTCATGAGTACACTTACAGACGTAACTTATTTGATGAGCATGGTGTGGAAGTGCCTTTGAAACTCATTAAAGACTACTATGGTGGTGGCTATTACAACATACCGATTCAAGCCTATGTAGCTAAAGAATTAGAAATGCGTGAGAACGGTAAAGCCATTGCTCAAAAAGCAGATGAGCTTTATTTACAAGTACTTGCAGATGAGTAAATTCACTAAGAGCCTATCCAGTATTAATTTCATTCTTTTTTAGCAATTGAAAAAATAATTTGTTAAATTCCCCTCATGAGAAAATTTCTATCTATTAATTCAATTAAAAATGGGGGTATTACCGGTGTAAATAATTCTGTGTAAATACAGTTTTATTTACAGTCTCTCTAATTTATCAGTTTAAAGCTAACCATTTTGTTAGACAAATACGCTCCCCCTCGCTACTTGATTTGAATAACATAATTTTTATATGCGAATCGCTTGAATAGTGAGGGTTTAACAATTAGACCTCTTGCGAAAGTATAGTTTTATCTAATTTTTTGAATTGGCTAAAACCTTATAAAATATAGCTTTTGACTGCTTAAAATTTGACTAACGCAAGAAGTCTACTAAAAAACAATAAATTATTTAGCATTTTCTTGTATTTTATGGCATTTCGCTGCTGTTAATCTAATCGAACATATTAATATTAAAGTTACATTTATCTCTAATTTTTACATCAGCACTTTCACCAGTAGACAAAGTAGGGTAAGAACCTAAATCTTGATAGTATTTAACCCCTTTTTGTATGCAAGAATTTAATGCTACTTCCTGATTCTTTGTTTCAGTTTCTCGTTCTGAATCACTTTTTGAAGACCCGCAAGCTGTAAGTCCTAATACACATAATATAACTAATGTTTGCTTTATCATTTTCCTTTACCTTTTTTACTGCTAATCATCTGATATTTATACCTAAAATTTATCCATGTACAATCTTACTGTCTACGCTCTTCTTCACCTTGAAATAGAATGACTTTAAATATCCCATTCCATTCTTTTGCTTCATCTAACGCTGTTTTAATCGGGGTTAAATTGGTTAGTGTGATTTCATGTACAGGATTAGTTAAATCATTAACTAGAATTTGAAGAGATATAGTTTTAATTTTGTCTATTGATTGAGTAGAGCCACTAAGTCCTCCTATCATTGCACCAACTCCAACTCCACCGAATATTGCACCTAGTGTACTTCCTACAGCTACGCCTAAAACTTGACTGCCTCTAGATGTTTTCGTAATTGTACTCCCATCAATTTTTAACTCAGCTTCAAGGACATCTTTAAATTGTTTTACAATTAGGTTGGTTCCATCGATAAAGCAAATCTTTCGGTTGACTGAATCAATACTTAATCCCTTTAATCTTCCATCTCCACTTTTTAATAAAAGTTTTTCTGAATTAAAATCAGGCAGACTTTTAAGCTTATCACCGAGTTGTTGTCCGTCTTCAATACCTTTTGATACTCCAATATATATAAGTAGGCAGAAGATTAAGACAATTATTATTACTATGGCATAGACCATATTACCCTCTTTAAAATTTGATTAAAAATCAATGTATCTTAATGATTAATTGTCTCTTGAATCAATCTTTATGTTATTGTTGACCCAACACTAAATGTTCATTACTTATTTGGGTCAGCCATGAAATACGTTATCTACTATCGAGTTTCAACAGACAAGCAAGGTCGTTCAGGTCTTGGACTTGAAGCACAACAGCAGCAAGTTAAAATCTATCTGCAATCAAAACCTGATGCAGAAGTAGTAGCCGAATACGTGGAAGTTGATAGCGGTAAAAAGGTGAATCGAATTGAGTTGACCAAAGCAGTAGCTGATGCAAAGAAGAATAAAGCGGTATTGTTAGTAGCAAAGCTAGATCGGGTAGCACGTAACGTTAAACTTTTCCTTGATCTACTGGATCAGGTACAGATTGAGTTTACAGACTTGCCTGCCTTGAGTAATGGGACAAGTGACTCACGTTTAGTATTAACGCAATTAGCAGCGTTTGCTGAATGGGAAGCAGCTAAGATCAGCGAGCGTACCAAAGCAGCGTTATCAGCTAAGAAAGCACGTGGCGAGCCTATGGGTGTGATGGGTAAAGAAAACATTAAAGCCACTAATGGCAAGCGTAAAGAGCAAGCTAATGACTTTGCAAAGCAGATAGCAGGTATGTTGATACCGTTAGCAGCAACAATGAGCCAAAGAAAGCTAGTTGATTATTTGAACCAACATGGCGTTAAGAGTCCTACTGGTAAAGAGTGGCGTTTAAACAGCTTACAGAATGTTTTAAACAGAGCTAAAGAATTATCAGAAGCAGCTTGATATTTGGATAATTTAACGAGATTAGTTTTTGGGGAAGTACGCATTGTTAAACACCGTATACATACATCTGATATTTGTTGATAAAAAACTATATAATCAATTAGATATAAAAAATTATGAGGAATTTTTTTGAAAAAACTAATTTTATGCTGTTTGATTTTGGGAATTGTAGGTTGTGGTAAAAGCCAAGAAGAACTTCGATTAGAAAAAGAAGCTCAAGCAAAAGCTTTGCAAGAGGAGAAAGAAAGAGAATTAGAACAAAAGCGAATTGAACAAGAAAATATAATTAAGGCTTCGATTAAAGAGGATTTAATTGATCCTGAATCAGCAATTTTCACATTTAAAAAGGGCAAAAGTGAAAAAGTGTATTGTGGAACTGTAAATAGTAAAAATAGCTTTGGTGGGTATGTTGGCGCTAAACGATTCATAGCAACAATGTATGCAAATGATATAACTAACTATTCAATTGATGAATATAGTCCCTTAGATAACGATTATTCACAGCTACGGCATTTAACAAAGTTTGAACATCGATGGATACCTCAGTGTGCAGATATACAGATCAAGAAAGATATAGATGTTGAAGATTGTAGAATTTACTCAGAAAGCGCACTTCATGCAGCCAGGGCACGATTGAGTTCTATTGAACTCAATATTCCTTTTTCAGAAATAGAAAAAATGACTTTGAACGTTTATAAAGATAGAAAATATATAGATGTTTTTTTAAATGATGTAAAAGCATTTAACCTGAGTTATAACGATAAAAGTTTTCCAATGATGTATGCAATAGCGAATTATAAAGACTGCTTAGAAGGCAAAAAGCTTTAGATTTCTGAGTGATTAACTGTATACAGGTAAAGAATGGCGTTTAAACAGCCTACAGAATGTTTTAAACAGAGCTAAATCATTCTCAGAAGCACTCTAACAAAGGCTACCCTATTCTTCTTTATTACTTCCTAACGTATAAAAATCTCATTCATCCAATCTAACCAATTCCTATAATTTATATGATCTTCATCAATTAGACCTTCTCTAAATAGTGAGTAAAATCCATGATCTGGATTTTTTTGCCATGCTAACCAAGTATTGCTAATAGCTTTTGCTTCATGGATCTTTTTGAATCTAGGAGATGAAATAGACGTAACTGTTTGAGTAACATTATCTAAAAAACTTTGTTCATTTGGATGGCAAATACTTAACATCCAATCTTCGAGCATTCCTTCATCTAAGTTATTAGGCATAACCCATACACCTAATTTTGGTAAATCATTTTCACCTTCAAAATAGATACCAGAGTTAGGAAACCTTTGATATGGTGATGGATAACCATGATCTTTAATTTTATTATGGATTTGGAGAAGAGTGTTTTCTAATCCACCTCCATTCACTATGTAGTCAGAATCGATAATAATGCCTAGTCTTTCAATATAAGAACTCTCTAACTGCTTAATAGCAACTTGTAGAATGTTTAGAACACCTTGCTTGGTATCCCTTCCTCCAAAGATAGAGGGAGTATCTACAGCAACTTCTACATCAAACCCATGTTTGAGGCACATTTTTTTAAAAAAGAATTCGTCAGAACTTCCTTCGACAATTAACTTACTTTTTTGCATTATCTAACTTCTACATGGGATTGCGATAAGATTTTCAAGTCATCTTCAGTAAAGATGGTGGCCGTAGTTTTATCTTTCATCGGACCTCTAGTTGGTTTTCCTATACGGAAAAGGCAACCTTCAATATCAGTTCTTTCTAATGCCACTTGAGTGAAACTCTCTATACAATCCCAACTATGTGTAGTCGCAAAAACTTGAATATTCAAAGATTTTGACAACTCAAAAACAGTTTCCCAAGCCTGTTTTTGGACACCAAAATGTAGACCATTTTCAAACTCATCAATAAATAAAAAACCATCTTTTGCTTCATATAAGCGTAAAGAGAGTTGAAATAATCGAATGATCCCATCTCCCATACTTTTTAAAGGGATAGGGAAATCAACACCTTCAATACGTACTAGAGGAATACGACGCTCTTTTTCTCTTGTGTATAGACTTGAGCGTCCCCAATCTTGAGCATTAACAAAGTTAATTGCTTGAATTTTAGGTTCGATAATCTGAAGGGCCTTCAATACCTTTGAAGCATAATCTCTTAGCCCAACTTTATCCCAAGCATCTGCAAGTTCATCATTTGAAATGAATGATGTCGTAATATCGCTATAGGATTTGATATTCATTTTTGTTTTACGATTTCTATTGCGATATATACGATCTGCCAAATTATCTAAAATGATCCTCTTAGTTTTTTTATTTTGAGTAATTTTAAAAGTATTCACGACATTTGAATCTTCTTCAAAACTGCCTTCATTCTGATCATCTATATCTTGATACGATACTTGATAAGCTAAGAATCCTCCACTTTCCTTGTCTACAGGTAAATGTAATTCAACTGCTTTACTTGCTTCAATTGATAATCTAGTTTCTGGGTCATTAAGTTCACCAATTATAATTTTATGATTTTCTTTGAATCTTCTTCCATAAAATAAGCTCTCATAAGGGGATAGTGAACTATCTTCTTCTAGAATATAGAACTCATCATGTTCATCAATAATGTCAACTAACGTACCTTCGTCAGAAAAGCTTGCATATAATTTTAAAGCGTCTAGAACTGAACTTTTTCCGGAGTTATTTTTCCCGACGATTAGATTAATCTGTCCTAACTGAGGAACCTCTAACTTTTCTAGCGATCTAAAATTTTCAATAAGAAGAGAATTTAACATGAAGTCCTTTGTAGTTTTGAGAACATACCTAATTGTTCAATTGTATATAGAAAAAAGATTTTGAGTCACAACCTTAGACATTATTTATTTCATAATATGTTTAATGGATAAAGATACCTTAATTAGTTTTTCTAAAATTAACATAATACACCTTATACGAAATGCTTTTAATTTCTCATTAAATTTCAATTACTTATGTTAATGTGAAAAGCCCAACCGTACTCAGTTGGGCTTTTTTAGTGATTGTTCACGTTCCACGCTTAATAAGTAAGCAATGTTCCACACTTTTGTTTAGCTAAAAATAACAATAAAACCTTACTCATCTGTAAAAACTGCCCGAGCTAAACGGCCCAATAGTCCCCTTTTTTTAGGTTCCGGTTCAACGTGTTCAGGAATAGGTATACGCTTGTTGTCTTCCCCAAAAGTAGTCAATGCGTCATAGTTAGACTCAATCTCTGGCCGAGGATCTGTTGCTATATTTAGATTAGTAGATTCATTTAGCTTACTAGTATTTTCTTGTTTTGGCTGTTCTAACGTGCCTTTAAACTCAATTCTATGAGTGAGATCTTCAATATGTTGCATCAAAGACTTTTCTCTTTGATTTGCTAAATCTAACTGATTTTTAAGTAAGGAAATCTGATCTTTTAGGACACTTTCAACCTCAGACTGGACGTGTACAGGTGCATCCCTTTGAACTTGTTCAGTACGTGTACTGGACTGAACACCAATTGGATTTCCATAAACTCTTATTAATTCTGATAGATCTATAAGTCCATCATTATCCCTTGATAATTCACCATTTTTTATAGCTTCATAGATTGTTGTTCGTGATTTTTTAAAGGCTTTACTAGCGTCCATAACGCTAAATTTTGTTTTGTTCAATGTAATCCCTCAGCGCGTGTTTAAGGATGTTCATCTGAACATCTTAGCTGAACATATATCTTATTTTGAATTAAATCGTACTTTTCTAGGTATAGCAGCAATTTTTCAAACTTTTTGTTCAATAGTAAAGTCGATATTGAATTCTGCTAGTTTTTCAATCCATCTATTACCTTCGTTATTTTTAAAATCAATTTTTATTCTTTCTACTAATTCGTCTGTAGTCTCACCAGATTCCTTGAATCTCAAGCTCAATTCTTCACTTTGAATTATCGTTAAATAAACCATTTTTGCAGTTATTTTATTTTGCTCTTGGTTACTACTAGTTTCACTTTGTTGATTAGCTCCAATAGTTTTCTTTTTTCTAACTATAAAATTAACATGACTAGCTTTGCGTCCTTCTTTCTTGACTGCTTTAAACTCAATAGTAAGTTCTGTTTTAGAGTTAATGTCATCAATGTGGGGTTTAAGAATAGTACTTTTGAAATCTCTATATTCTGGGTATGAATTTTCTGCCAGACCTAAAGCACTTTTTAATTCTTTGATGGATACATCGAAATTAGACCGAAATTCATTTTGTACCAAGAATGGGTAAAGTTTTAAACCGTGACCATGTAAGGCAACAGCCGATTTAACTTTAAATTTTGTATACGAATTTTGTTTATTAAAAACATACATAATGTATAGGGCAAAATGCGTGAAAGAAATATAAAAACATCCATCCTTGTATGAGCATGTACTAATGAGTCTTGTTCGAATATCTCGATCTTTTCCAGGATGATAAAAAACTACACTGTGGTCGTAGAGAGCATCTACTACTCGGTTTAAGGCTACATAAGCACTGCTTGGCTTTAAGCCCGTCAATTCAGCATATTCTTTAGCTGTTACAGTGAATTCTGTTGTTTCATTGGGATCTGATGCTAGCCGAACTTTAGGGCTAAAAAAGAATAGCAATTTTAGAATATCGTCTTTTGGTGATTTCTCATGCTTCAATTGCCAGAAAATATTTTGAAAGACAGCATAGTCTTTTGGATAACGTTTGGCAGGTGCTGCAAGAGGAAAAAGAGATTTGTCATGTTCCTCAAAATTTTTAATTTTCTTTAATGATACAGCCATCTAAAATCACTATTCTTCTATTATGTGGTGGTATTTTTAATACTACTTACCCCCACTTATTAAGTCAAGCATATCTTGATTACCACCTAACATTTCGCCCCCACTGACCTAACATTTCGCCCCCACTGACCTAACATTTCGCCCCCACTGACCTAACATTTCGCCCCCACTGACCTAACATTTCGCCCCCACTTAAAGTCAAAAACCTAACATTTCGCCCCCACTTAAAGTCAAAAACCTAACATTTCGCCCCCACTTTAGTGTCTGAAACACTGATATAGCAATACATTGAGACTGGCCGTAAAGCTTTTTAAAAGCTTTTTAAAAGCTATTAAAAGCTTTTAATAAAGCTTTTAAAATTAGTAAATGAAAAATTGCCCTTGGTTTTCGCTACGCTCAAACTCTATTGAACTTCGCTTTCGCTCAGTTCGTTGGGGCAATTTTTTGGTTAATACCATCTAGAATTTAATAAAAAGCAAAAACAACTCGGAATTCGCTTCGCTCATAAGTTTTTTATGCTCGCTTCGCTCGGTCTAGGTGCAAAGATCAGCATGTGATCTACTTT